>JAIRWS010000098.1 GCA_031268855.1 Candidatus Margulisiibacteriota bacterium
GCAAAACTGATCATTAAAAATATACTGCGCATCCGCAAAGTCCACACCGTGTTTTGCCAAATTCTTTTTATTTTTTTCCTCGTCCCATTCAAATTCCAGACTGGATAATAACACATACACATACAAATTGTCAATACAAAACATCTTTACTTCTCCTTTCTGTAGATAACCGGCAAAATATCTACAATATAGAAAAGCAGCAAGATTTTTGCCTGCGGAACTTCACAAGCGCTAGCGACGTGAAGTTCCGCCTAGCCGGTGGCTCGGTCAGCCACCGACACTTCTGCGGCGACTTGTGGTCGCACGCAGTCGCAAGCCTGCGTAGCAGGCGACGTATGTTTTTACAAATTACCCTGTGCGGTGAAAACGTTGAGATTCAAAAAGCGTGTCGGGTTGACCGGACGGTTATAATAATGCACTTCGTAATGGCAGTGATTGCCATTGGACAAACCGGTCGAACCCACGCGCGCGATGAGCTGGCCTTTTTCCACTTTTTGTCCGGCCGCGGCCAGATTGGCGGAGTTGTGGCCGTAAAGCGTGGAAAACCCGCTGCTGTGTTCGATCTCCACGTAATAACCCAAACTGGTTGACCAGCCGGAATTTATAACAACACCGGCGGCCGCGGCATAGATCGGCGCGCCGTGCCACGCCGGCAGATCGACCCCGCGGTGAAAACGCGGCGCGTTGGCTATGGGGTGATGCCGCCAGCCAAAATCCGAATAAATATAAGAATTCTTGACCGGAAAAATCGACGGCGTGTAATCAAAGCGGCGCTGATAAGCCCGCACATTGGCCTGCAGCTCCTCGAAAGATTTGCGGTAGGCGGTGATCTCCTGCAGAGACATTTTGAGCAAATGTTCCACCTGTTTGAGACGCTGATTGGTTTCCGACGAATCCAGCGCGACACTGTAGGCCGGATAATTGATGCTCGGGTACAACGTTTTGTACAGCGTATTTTGGCGGCGCCGCTCCTGACGCCGGAAAGGAATTTTATCCAGCCAGGAAATTTTTTCCTGCTGACCGGCCAGCGCGCTTTTAATACTGCGCAGCCAGTGCTCGGCCAGTTTTTGCTGGGACAAAGGCTCCCGCAGGCGCGCGGTGTCCGCGTTGAGCACGACAAAGATCGGCTGTTCGTTGATGTAGGCGTAAATCGAATTGCCGCTTTTTTTCACGCGGTATTTGCGCAGCGTAGTTCGGCTGGCCAGTAGTTCTTTGAGTTTTTCCGCAGTGACCAGTGCGCGCTGAAAAGCCAGCGGTTTGGCGCTGTCGTCAAAATATTCGACGACAATGGCGTTGTCGATCAGGACGCGGCCAAACTCGCCGGCCTGGCTGACGATGCGGTGCGTTGTGATCAGCGGATAAGCGCTCAATTCTTTTTCTGACGGCTGCATTTCCGTAAAACCGTTATTCACCAATTCCTTGATCTCTTCTTCGCGGGTTTTCAGCTCGTGAATATGCGCTTTGACCTGCGCCTGTTTTTCCGCGGCAATGCGGATCTTGGTGTGCAAAAGCTGGTTTTGCGAAATAATATTTTGATAGTCCGCGGTGGCCTGTAAAAAATAAACGGTGTGGCGCGCCACGTAAAATGTGAAAAAACACAGCAGCGCGCTCAACACCAGAATCGCGGCCAGCGTGGCGAAACTAAATCCAAAGTAGAGCGGCGCGTGTCTGTCGCTGGAACAAAAAGCGAAAGAGATATACCCCCTCTGCTCTATCTGCCTTTTGGCTTCCTTCATTGCAGGGAGTATATAATTTTTTTCAGGTGATTTCTAGCCAGCTGAAAAACTTTCGCGGTAATATCAACGCGCTGACTATCCGGCAGGCCGGCTTTTTGCAGCGCGGCCAAAAGTTTTTTGGCTTCCGGCGGGATTTCCGTGCAGTCCGCCGCGCTTCGTCCGGCCAGCACGATGACAAATTCGCCGCGGGGAGTTTGTAATTTGGCCAAAATTTCCGCCGCCGCGCCGCGCCAAAATTCCTGATATTTTTTGGTCAATTCCCGCGCGACAAAACACTGCCGCTGAGGAAAAATCGCGGCGATGTCTTGCAGGGCCGCGCTGATACGGTGCGGCGCTTCGTAAAAAATCAGCGTGCGGGTTTCATTTTGCAGCGCGGCCAGAGTTTTTTGCCGCGCGGCGGGCTTGCTCGGCAGAAATCCTTCAAAAGCGAAACGGTCGGTCGGCAGCCCCGACGCGGCCAGCGCGGTGATCAGCGCGGTCGGCCCGGGGATCACGTCGATATCCAGACTGGCTTCCCGCGCGGCGGCGACGAGATGATAACCCGGGTCGGAGATCAGCGGCATGCCGGCTTCAGAGAGCAGCGCGACGGTTTGACCGGCTTGGAGTTTCTCCAGGATTTGCGGAGTTTTTTCCTGTTCATTGTGGTCATAAAAAGAAATGATCTTTTTGCCAAGGCCGTGTTTTTGCAAAAGCCGCGCGGCGGAACGCGTATCCTCGGCGGCGATCAGATCGGCCTCGCGGAGTTTCTGCAGAACGCGCGGCGAGATGTCGTCAGGATTGCCGATAGACAGACCGCAGACAACGAGTGTCATTTGTTTAGCGTCCGGAACGGCCGAACTTTTCCTCTTCGTATTTTTTCTTGGAAGTGATGATGTCCATATTGACATTGCCTTTGTACACCGCGCCCTCGTCAACGATGAGCCGGTCGCCGGTGACATCGCCGTACACGCGGCCGGTGCCGGTGATCTCCAGCCCGTTGATCGCTTCGACAGTGCCTTTGAGTTCGCCGGAAACGATCACGCGTTTGCCGTAAACATTAGCGCTGACCACCGAGCCTTCACCGATGTAAATATCGCCCTGCGAGTTGATCGTGCCATCAAAATTGCCTTCGATGCGCATGGATTCCTGTGTGTCTAAAATTCCTTTGAAACTTGTGTCTGGCCCCAGAATTGTGTAAATGCCGTTGATGTCTCTTCTTCTCTTGCCCATGGTATACCCCTGCGTATACTACAGGGTTTTGCGGTTTACTGCAACAGTCTGGCCGAGCGGATATTGAGATTTAAAAATTTTTCCGGATCAAGCGTGCGGTTGCGGTATTCCACCTGATAATGCACGTGCGGGCCGGTGGAAATGCCGGTGCTGCCGGCCTGCGCGATGACCTGGCCTTTTTTGATGCGGTCGCCGCGTTTGACCAGATTGCGCTGATTGTGGCCGTAAATTGTGCGGTAGCCGTTCTGATGGTCGATAATCACGACATTGCCGAAGCCGTTGTCCCAGCCGGAAAAAGTCACGTACCCATCGGCGGTGGATTTGACCGGACAGCCCATCCAGATTGGAATGTCGGAGCCGGAGTGAAATTCCGTTTTGCCGCTGAAAGGATGCGTGCGAAAACCATAGCGCGACCAGATCGTGCCCGGCACCGGACTTTCCGACGGAATATTATTGAACTGCGCGGCCAGCGCCGAGCCGACGTCGCGGAACATGACCAGCTCCAGTTTTTTGGCGGTAATGTATTCGCTCAAACTGGCAATATTCCGGGAAATTTCTTGCGGCAAATCATTGAGCAATTCGCCGCCCGACCTGGGCTTGCGGATCGACGCTTTTTTTAGCCCCAGCAGTTCACGCAATTCCTGATCGCGCTCTTCCAGCTCGTGTATGCCGGTTTCCAGCTCTTTGGTTTTGTTGTAAAAAACTTTGATCTGCACGGACTGCGTGCGATTTTCCGCCTGCAAAGCGTAATAATGTAGCAGACGTCCAGCGATGTAGGACGAATACAGGAAAAAGACGATAATCAACGCGATTATCAGCCCCAGGAATATGCCCAGCGTAATCGCCAGCCAGCGGGGCAGATTGAGACGGAACACCTCCCGCATGGAATTATGCGGCAGGATCATAAAGGTGATAAATTTACGGCGCTCACCTAGATCGCGCTGATGTACCATAAAACTCCTTGACTTAAATAATTGTATTACAAAGCAAACATTAAAACAATATTTTTACATCTATATATCGTAATTTGGGGGCAAAAAATTGCAAAAATTTTGGCTTATTCGTAACGCAGGGCTTCTATCGTGTTGAGGCCGGCCGCCTGACGCGCGGGCATGATGCCGAAAAGCAGACCGATGCTGATGGAAAAACCGGAGGACAGCAGTATCGAGGCTGGCGAGACATAGGTTGCCCAGTTCAGAATTTTGGCGATCGCCAAAGCCGCGGCGCAGCCAAGAATAATGCCGAGCAATCCGCCGCAGCTCGTCAGCACGACGGACTCGATGAGGAATTGCACCAGAATGTCTTTTTGTCCGGCGCCGATCGCTTTGCGCAGGCCGATCTCGCGCGTGCGCTCGGTCACGGACACGAGCATGATATTCATGATGCCGATGCCGCCAACGACCAACGCGATAGCCGCCACTGTGCCGAGGAGTATGCTCATGGTCGCGGAAGTGGCTTTGATGGCTTCCTGCATTTCGGACATGTCCCAGATGTCGATGGCCGCTTCGTCAGCTTCGGTTAATTCAGCGGTCTTGCGCAAAGTTTGTTTGATCGCGGTTTTGGCGCCGACGATATTTTCCGCGGCGTCGATTTCCACTTCGATATTGTCGAGATATTTTTTGCCCATAGTGCGGTGCATGGCGGTCGTAAGCGGTATCAGCGCCATGTCGTTGCCATTGCGGGAAAAGCCGCGGTCTGGCATGACGCCGATCACTGTAAAATTTTGTTTGTTGAGCTTCATCGTTTGGCCGAGCGGATTTTCATTGGCAAAAAGTTTTTCCACAATGGTCGAGCCAATGACCGCCACGCGTTGCCTTTCCTGTATTTCCAGCTGGCCGAAAAACCTGCCCAGTGTCGGCGCGGAATTATGCATGCGCGCGTAAGCCGGCGAAACGCCGTACACCGTCGTATTCCAATTGGCGTTTTCGTTGGCGACCTGCGCGCGGCCGGAGACCTGGCCGGAGATACTGGCGATATGCGGCACGGCGCGCAGATCGTTGAGATTGGCGAGGGTTAAGCGGCTGTAAGCGGCCGCGCCTAAACTAACGCCGGTGGTGCGCTGCGAACCCTGCCGAATAGTCAGGAGATTGGAGCCAAGCGAGGTCAGGTTGGCCTCGATAGACCGTGACGCGCCGTTGCCGACGGCGAGCATGGCGATCACCGCCGCCACGCCGATCAAAATGCCGAGCATCGAGAGCAGAGTGCGCAGTTTGTTGGCGCTGATCGACCGCCAAGCCTGCCGCAAATGATCGAGCAATTCCGCGCCAGCCTTTTTGTGTTCGACAAAATTTAGTGCTTCCAGTTTTTCGGCGGCGATGTTTGCCAATTTTTTTTCGTCGCTGACAATGCGGCCGTCGCGCATCGTGATTATCCGTCCGGCCTGCGCGGCTATTTCTTTTTCATGCGTGACCATCACGATAGTCATGCCGTTTTGATTTAAATCTTTTAAAATTTTCAGAACTTCTTCTTCGCTTTTAGTGTCGAGATTGCCGGTCGGCTCGTCGGCAAAAAGGATCACCGGATCGTTCATCAGGGCGCGCGCGATCGCCACGCGCTGTCTTTCACCGCCGGACATTTCGTTGGGGTTGTGTGCCGCGCGCCCGGCCAGCCCCACGCTGGCTAGTTTTTTCAGACCCAGCTTTTTGTTTTTGCTCTGGCCGGCGTAGATCAGCGGCACGGTGACATTGTCCAGCGCGCTGATGCCGGGCAAAAGATGAAATTGCTGAAACACGAAACCAGCCATGTGCCGGCGGATATGGCAAAGCTGGTCGGCGTTCATCCGCGCGACGTTTTTCTGGAGAAAAATATATTCACCGTTTTCAGGATTGTCGAGAAATCCGAGAATATGCAGTAGCGTGGATTTACCGGAGCCGCTCGCGCCCATGATCGCCACGAATTCACCCTGCCGGATAGTCAGATCAATGTCTTTTAGAGCTTGAAAACTGATCTTGCCGTTGGTGTAAGTCTTATTGATTTTTCGCAGCTCAAGCATAACCAGCGGCTATCTGGCAGTCCGCGCGCCGCCGCGGGCATTATTTCTGTTGGGCATAAATGGCGAACCGCTGGCCGCGCCGCCGGTCGCGCCCTGTCTTTCCGCGATGAGCACAATGTCGTTTTCGGTCAAGCCGGAGATTATTTCGATCTGGCCATTTTGCGCCAGACCGGTTTGCACCGGCGTTTTTTGCCGGCCGGCCGGCGTTTGGATAAAGACGGACGCGCTGCCGCCAGAATAAGTCAAGGCTCTTTCCGGTATCAGCAGTGCCCGGTCTTTTTGCCGGCGGATGATCTCGATATTGGCGCTCATGCCGGAACGGAAAATCGCCGGTATTTTGTCAGGCGTGATTTCCACGGTATAAATCGTCACATTGTTGACGACTGTGGACTCATAAGAAATTCTATTGATACGGCCGGCGATCTGCACATCGGGATAAGCATCCAGCGTGATCGCTGTTTTTTGGCCAACTTCCACTTTGCCGATGTCGGTCTCATCGATCTGCGCTTTGACGATGAGCGTGTCAGCCAGCACGAGTATTTTGGTGCTAGTGTTGACGGTCTGGCCGGGTTCTATCGAGCGCACGATGACACGGCCGGCGATTGGCGCGAGAATAGGCGTCGGTTTATAAACATCAGACCAGTATTGGACTTTTTCCGCGCCCTGCGTGCTGGCTGTGTCGAGCAGAGCCGCGCGGTCGGTGGAGCTCATCAGCGCCAGCTGCTCTCCGGCCTGCACCAGCGTGCCCTCTTGCACAAAAATTTTATCGATGCGTCCACTGATCGGCGGAATGATCTCCAGACGATTTTGCGGCTCGACCGTGCCGGTGGCGGAGATGATCTCACGCACCACGCCGTACTCCGGACGCGCTTCGCTGTAGGTGACGACATTTTTTTGCGCTTGCCGTTTTTGGTAAAAACGCAAACCGCCGACGGCCACCAGGATAATTAACAGCGCCAGCCAAAATTTTTTCATTAGAGAGTTTCTCCTTTCGCGTTCAGCCAACCGGCTTCCTGCAATAATGCGTCAATGCGCGCGTTCAGTTCCTGCTGCTGCGTGTTGATCAGCGCGTCCTCAATGATTATCCAGTTGTCAAAAGAAATCAAGCCGTTGGCATACTGTTCGGCGGCGATCGTGCTGCGTTCGGTCGCGGCCTGCAGTTGTTCTTGCGCCGCGCCGATGCTGTCGCCCGCGTCCAGCAGTTTGTCCCACGCTTCATCTAAAGTCAGAAGCACTTTTTGTTTGCTGGCGCTTAATTCCAGATCCTGGATTTTTTCCTGCAGCTCAGCATTGCGCACCGCGCTGCTTTTTTTGCCGCCGTCAAAAAGATCGAAACTCAGGCTGCCGCCCAGCGACCAGCTGCTATCCTCGCTGTTGGTGTTTTCACCGTTGGCCTGGCTTTGCGCCCAGTTTTTGCCGAGGCTGCCGTTGAGATAGACCGCGGGAATGTAAGCGGCTTTGGCGATGGCCGTGTCGTACTGCGCGCTGTCCAGTCTGGCGGCCACGGACAGCAAAGTAGGCGATTGATCCAGAAGCGCCAGCATGTCCGGCTGGCTGGCCGTGTCTGTCGCGGCGCGGAAATTGTCGGTGATCAGCAGCTCCTGCGCCGCCGCGTCCACGCCGAGAGTTTGCGCGAGTTTTTGTTTATTTCTCTCCAGGCGGCGCGTCAATTGTTTTTCCGACAATTCGGCTTTGGCCAGATTGGCTTTGGCGGTCAGCAGCGAGCCGCGATGTTCCAGACCGCCGGAATAACGCAGCTCGACCAGCTCGTATTGCTGGCTGCGGCGCGCCGTAACTGTTTGGGCCAGCTCCAGAGACTGCTGGGTTTGCAGTAGCGTGCAAAATTCCTGGCGCAGCTGTAAACGCAGATTGATCTCCGTGATCTGGTAATTTAACTCTTCCGCTGCCAAAGCAAGTTTGCCCTGCTCTAGGCGCGGCCAGGTCTGCGCGTCGTATACCTGCTGCTGCGCGGAAAGCCGCGCGCTTTCGGATTGACGCGGCACGGCCTGTCCCAGGTCTTCATTTTGTCCGGCGCTGGCTCCGGTATTCGCGCCGAGACTGCCGCCGAGCTGCGGGTACAGGCCGCCGTATAGAGAATCCAGGCTGATTTTTTTGGCGTCTACTTTGGCGCGCGCGGTCTGCAGAGCTAAATTATTTTTTTTGGTTTCCGCTAAACAGTCTTCCCAGGTGTACATTTGCGCCGCAAGCACGGAACAAAGCAAAGCGACGAACGGTAAAGCTTGTTTCAGTTTTTTCATAGTGGATATACAATTCTAACAGAAAAAAAGTTCCCGCGCGGTCGGTAACTGTAAGCCCGCTAGGGGGCGGAGTTGAAATATGGACACTGAGCGGAGTATCCTGCGGATACGCTGGCGAAGGGAGCGAGGTATGCCATTCAGTGTCCGCGCTGCTTTTAGAAATCGATCAGGCTTTTAGCTGTAACGCCGAGAGCTTTGGCGATTTTAATTAAAGTGGGCACGGAAACTTTGGCAGTGCCGCGGGAGATGCGGTAATAATAAAGCAGGCCGACGCCCAGTTCATTGGCAAAATCTTCTTTGGTCAGTTTTTTATCCAAACGAAAACTCTCGATTTTTTGTCCGAGCTGCACTAACTCGGAACAGACCACCGTAGAATACATCTTATGCCAATCCCGATCCGAAGGATATTTTTTTATCCTGGTAATTTTATTGATAATAGTCAGCTCCTTAAATTATCACATCGGATAATTTTCAAAATGGTAGTTTCAGAAAATTTGACTTTTAATAACTCATGTGTTAATATTTATCACATGAGTTAAAATAAAATTTGATTGGCAAAAAACAAAGGGGGATTTTTATGGCAAACGCAGGCAATTACACTGACGCGACGGACACGGATTTCAAAGCGGAAAGTTATAATATCGACGAGGGCAAAAAGCTTTCGGCTGAGGGTATGCGGGCGGCTTTGCACACCAGGGAAAATGTCGCCAACAAGCAGGTTGCTTCAACGGACGACACGGCGGATACTCTGACCGCCAATTCCAGCGACAGTTATTACCCGTCAGCCAAACTGGCCGGAAAAAACCTCGATGCGTTGAGAACTACTAAAGAGGACAAAAGCAATAAAGCCACGGCAATTAATGCTGAGAATCTAAACGATCCGGCCAAATATCCGACGATCGGGGCGGTGACAGCCTGGGCGACTGCTACATTAATGGACATTTTTTTGCCGATAGGGACAATAATAGCTATGCATAATAAGACTTATTACAACACCGCCAATGCCGCGTTCAAGGCTAAATGGAAAATATGCGACGGCAATAATGGCACGCCGAACCTGACTAACTTATTTCTGCGCGGTATGCCTGACGGCGGGACAGTTGCGGTCGGCAGTGACAGCACGACGCTGACGACCAGCAACTTGCCGGATCATACTCATACGTTTACGGGAAATAATGTTACTGGCGGTTTTGGCTGGATTGGATCCGATGGTAATAATTCGAATTCTTATCTATTTACGGCTGCGTATGGCTGTTTTTCAGGCGAATCTCAGGCGAATCCCAACAACACCTACACTCCAGACCATGATGGTTGGGGCGCTCGCGGTTATAGGGGTGTTGGTTTTTCTATGACGCCCAGCGGCTCAGTCACCGGCGGCGGTGGCAGTCCGCAGACAGCCGTTCCCATTGTGCCAAAATATTACGCGGTCATCTATGTCATGAAAGTGGCCTGACTTACGAGAAATTTCTGGCTTGCGAGATATTGCTACATTTCGTCCTCATGGCAAATTTTCCCACGCTCCTGGCTTGACGTTTGTGCCTCATTTGTGCTACAATAGTGTCACATATTTTAGAGAAGGAGATTATCATGAAATTTCTATCTATTCGTGAATTAAGGACTTCGACCAATAAGCTCAAAAGTCTGCTGGCCAAAAACGGCAATATTATAGTCACCACGAATGGCAAGCCGCTGTCTTTAATGCTGCCCGTTGATGAAACTAATATGGATGAAACACTGTCCGCTGTGCGGCAGGCTGAAATGCGACGCCTGATCAGCAAGATGCAGACGCAGTCTGTGAAAAGCGGCACGGATAAAATGACTATGACGGAGATTGACGCGGAAATCGCCGCCTCTCGCCGAGAGCGTAAAAATAAACGCTAAAAATCGATCAAATCTTTTACTTTAATATTTAAAAAATCGGCGATTTGTTTGAGCCGGAGAACCCCCGGCGAGATATTGCCGTATTCCAGACGGTAAAGATAATACTTTGAAACATTGGCCTCAATAGCAAAACGATCGCGGTTGTAGCCGCGTTTCTCCCGGTAATACTTAACTTTGTCGCCCAGTTTTTTGAGCACGGGATCTTTAATTTTAGTTATAGTCATCGGCAGGCGCTCCGTTTTAGGAAAATATTGACAATTCTCTAACAGGTGTTATAATTTAGTCCGTACATAATAGTGAACGATTTTTTAAGAGGGGGTATCTTTATGGCAAACGCAGGCAATTACACTGACGCGACGGACACGGATTTCAAAGCGGTGAGTTATAATATCGACGAGGGCAAAAAGCTTTCGGCTGAGGGTATGCGGGCGGCTTTGCACACCAAGGAAAATGTCACGAATAAAACAGACGCCATAAACAGCAGCAACAATTCAAGCAAT
>JAIRWS010000099.1 GCA_031268855.1 Candidatus Margulisiibacteriota bacterium
AAAAAAAGGGGGATTTTTATGGCAAATAATTACACCGACACAACGGATACGGATTTCAAAGGGGAAAATTATAATATCGACGAAGGCAAAAAGCTTTCGGCTGAGGGTATGCGCGCGGCTTTGCATACCAAGGAAAATGTGGTGAATAAAAAAGATACTTTAAGTAGCAGTTCAACGGAGTATCCTTCAGCCAAAGCGGTCTACGACAGCCTGAATGAAAAAGACAGCGGCGCGGTGCACAAAGCCGGGAATGAAACGATAACCGGCGTTAAGACTTTCGGCGCGGCTGATCTGGCGGCCGAGCCAAAATTAGGCGTGGCTAAAATAACTGACGCCGCCAATGACGGCACAAAATTTGCCACCGAGGCGCAGGTCTATAAAGCCGCGCAGGCCGCGGATATTTTGCCGAAAGGCACAATACTGGCGATGAACGCCAGCAGCTGGATAAACGCCGGCGCGGCGTTCCAAAGTAAATGGCATGTCTGCGACGGCACAGGCGGCACGCCGAATTTAACCGGCCGGTTTTTGCGCGGCGGCACAGCGAGCGATAACCCGATCGGCGGCGCGGACAGCCAAAGTTTTGGAATCGGCACAAACAATCTGCCCGCTCATAATCATACATTTAGCGGTGTTACAGCGACCGGCCGTCTTCCTTGTTATGGCAGCTTGCATTATCGAGATCAAGGCGCTTATGGACGGGCTCCTTCGGGTGTTTTTAGAGAAGGCAGCGTGAAAAATGGTTATGTTGTTGGTTTTAATAAGTGGTTTGATGAGCCAGGTCTGGAGTTTTCCATGACGCCTCAAGGCAGCGTTACAGGCGGTGGTAGCGCGACGCCGAGTCAGATTACGATAGGGACGGTGCCGAATTATTATACGGTAATTTATATAATGAAAGTGGTTTGACAAAAACGCCTTGTGAAAATGCCGCCTGTGTGAGCTGTGAAAAGAACTCAGGCCTCTTTAGTTTTGTAACTTCGCTACGCTTGTTAAGTTCGGGT
This sequence comes from Candidatus Margulisiibacteriota bacterium, assembly GCA_031268855.1. NCBI lineage: Bacteria > Bacillati > Candidatus Margulisiibacteriota > Candidatus Margulisiibacteriota bacterium. The sequence goes on from JAIRWS010000099.1 coordinate 999, forward strand.
CATGTTTTTCGACGAATTTCTTGATCTCCTCGATCGCTCCCAGCGCTTTTTTGGCTTTGGCCAGGCCAAAAGAAAAAGGAAAACGATCGTTCTCATCGTTTTTGAGGCTAAGCATTGGCTTGCCCATGTACTCGGTTTCTTCTATTAACATAAGCGAGCTAATTATATCACACCAGTTGCGTGTTTTGCCAGCCCGTGTTATACTCCGAATATATTTCAGCTAATTTTAGGTCTTTTTAAAAATTTCACTTGAAGGAGAAATTATGGTAGGCAAGCCCCTCAAAGAACAGGACAGTCCTGTGCCAGAAAAAGAAATAAAGGAAGAACCCCCTAAGCCGGAAAAAAGCAACGAGAGACCGGCCGAGAGAAACGGCGACAGGAGCAACGAAAAGCTGATCGCTTCGCTGGATATTCCGGCGTTGCAGCGCCTGAAAATTTCCGAGCTTTACGCGATCGCCAAAGAATTGAAGATCGAGGAAATGACCACGCTGGAAAAGAGCGATCTGATCTACAAGATCATGCAGCTCAAGACTGGCGATGAGGGCGCGGTAGCCTGCGAGGGCGTGCTGGAACGTCTGCCCGATGGCTATGGTTTTTTGCGCGTCAATAATTATCTGCCGTCGAGCGAAGATATTTATGTGTCCTCGGCGCAGATCCGCCGGTTTTCACTGCTGACCGGCGACCGCGTGCACGGTCTGGCGCGCAAGCCCAAAGAAGGCGAGAAATATTTTTCGCTGGCGCGGGTGGACAGGATAAACGATCTGACGCCGGAAGGCGCGCGCAAGCGCACTTTTTTCAGCAATCTGGTGCCGATTTTCCCGGATCAAAAAATGAGCCTGGAGTCCAGTCAGCACAATATCACGACGCGTTTGATCGACATGGTCGCGCCGATCGGTTTTGGCCAGCGCGCGATGATCGTGTCTCCGCCTAAAGCCGGCAAGACGACGATACTTAAAGACATTGCCAAGAGCATTGAGCTCAATCACCCCGAAGTGGTGATCAAGGTGCTGCTGGTCGATGAGCGTCCCGAGGAAGTCACCGACATGCGCCGTTTTGTTAAAGGCGAGGTGGTGGCTTCGACTTTTGACGAGCCGCCGGAACAGCATGTTAAGGTTTCGGAATTACTGCTGGAGTCTGCCAAGCGTTTGGTCGAGCATGGCCGCGATGTGGTGATTTTGCTGGATAGCATCACCCGTCTGGCGCGTGCGCACAATATCGTGGTGGCGCCGTCCGGCCGCACTTTGTCCGGCGGTCTGGATCCGGCTTCGCTGCACAAGCCCAAGAGATTTTTCGGCGCGGCGCGCAATATCGAGGGCGGCGGTTCGCTAACGATTATCGCCACGGCTCTGGTCGACACGGGCAGCCGCATGGATGATGTGATCTATGAGGAATTCAAAGGCACGGGCAATATGGAGCTGCATCTTGACCGCAAGCTGGCCAACCGCCGCGTCTATCCGGCCATCGATGTGGTCAGCTCCGGTACGCGCAAAGAAGAGCTGCTGCTGGCCGAGGATGTTTTAAAGAAAACGATCATGCTGCGCAAGAGCATTAATTCCGAGAATGCCACCGAGGAGCTGGTCAACCTGCTCAAGAAAACCAAAAGTAATCACGAATTCCTTAATTCAGGTATTTTTGGCTAGGAATTATGGATATCCTGATCGTCGGCTGCGGCAGAGCCTGTTCCGGGCACGGCGGCGAGGTGGATATTTACGCTGTGCGGATTTGAGAGCAAGCGAATAAGTTGCGAAAATTTTGGCCTGTGTTATAATGCAGCCCCTTTAAGTTCCGCTGAATTTAAAGGAATAAACATCGTTTTGCTGCTGTCTTGCGGTTGCCCGTTCCGGGTGGAAAGACAGGTTTAAAAAGCAAAGCGAGAAGAATAAACCGCCGAAAAATTCTTTTTTTCGGCAAAATGAAGGAGTTCAATATGGCATTTGATGTAAGCATGCGCCATTTACTGGAAGCGGGTGTGCATTTTGGTCATCAGACTAAACGCTGGGACCCGCGCATGAAGCCGTTCATTTATACGGCGCGCAACGACATTCACGTGATCGACTTGAAGCAGTCGCTGGAGAGGCTGGAGGCCGCGTACAATTTTGTCCGCGATCTGGTATCCGACGGCGGCAAGGTTTTGTTTGTCGGCACCAAAAAGCAGGCGCAGGACGCGGTGCGTGATGAGGCTCTGCGCTGCAAAATGCCATATGTCACCAATCGCTGGCTGGGCGGCGCGCTGACCAATCTGGCGACGATCCGCAAGTCTGTGCGCAAGTATAAAAAACTGCTGGAGCAGAAAGAGAGAGGTATTTTTGCCAAACTGCCGGCCAAAGAAGTTTCTAAGCTGACCAAAGAAATGACCAAACTGGAAACCAATCTGGGCGGAATTTTGGAAATGAGCAAACTGCCGGATGCGATTTTTGTGGTGGACACGGTGAAGGAAAATATCGCGGTGCATGAGGCGCGGCGTTTGGGCATCAAGATCGTGGCTATCGTGGACACCAATTCCAATCCGCAGCTAGTCGATGTGCCGATCCCGGGCAATGACGACGCGATCCGCGCGGTCAAGCTGATCGCGCAGACTGTCGCCAATGCCTGCAACGAAGGCACCAAGATTTTCATCGAGAAAAACGGCGGTGTTTACGAGGAAAGCGCTTATGTGTCGCCGGACGACGCGCTGGAGGCTGTGGCCGCGATCGAAAAAGAAGAAGAAATTCTGGCAACGGAAGTTATTGAGAAACCCTAATTTAAGGAGAAGCAAAAATGGCTGAAATATCCGCCGCTGTGGTAAAAGAACTGCGCGAAAAAACTTTTGCGGGTATGATGGACTGCAAAAAAGCTTTGCAGGAAACCAATGGTGATTTTGAGACGGCTGTCAAATGGCTGCGGGAAAAAGGCCTGGCCACCGCCGCCAAACGCTCAGACCGCGCGGCTTCGGAAGGCCTGATCGACGTGAAATTCAACGACGAGCGCACGCTGGCCGCTTTGCTGGAGCTGAACAGCGAGACAGATTTTGTGGCGCGCAACGCAAAATTCCGCGCTTTGCTCAATCAGCTGCTCGATCAGGTGCTGGCCAAACAGCCTCAAGATATTGCCGAACTGGAAAACCAGCCTTTTCTGGGCGACGAGTCCAAAAAGATCAATGAATTGATCACTGACGCCATCGCGGTAATTGGCGAAAATATCGTGGCGCGGCGTTTTGCTTTGTACGGCGTGCCGGCCGGCAATGTGCTGGAAAGTTACGTGCACAACGGACGCATCGGCGTGCTGGTCGAGCTGGCTGGCGCGCGGGCGGACAGCGAACTGGCCAAAAATATCGCCATGCATATCGCGGCGGCTAATCCCGCGCCGCAGTATTTGCAGCGCGCCGATGTGCCGGCCGAGCAGTTGGCCAGCGAGCGTGAGATTTACAAAACGCAAATATTGCAGGACGAAAAAAACGCCAAAAAGCCGGCCAATATTATCGAGAAAATAATTGACGGTAAGGTTAATAAATTTTATCAGGATGTTTGTCTGCTGGAGCAGGGTTATATCCGCGATCCGGATAAAACAATAAAAACTATTTTGCCAGAAGGAGTGTCGATAGCGCGCTTCACCCGTTTTGAGCTGGGCGCTTAATTTTCACACCTTCCCCGATCGTCTAATTGGCAGGACAACAGATTCTGGCTCTGTTAATCGAGGTTCGAGTCCTTGTCGGGGAACTTAACGTTAATATCAACCGAAATGTTACTCGGGCGAAAAGTGGTGTTTTCAACAATGATGGACTACAAGCGCGTAGCGCGAAGTCGTCCTTGTCACGTCGCCGCGCTTGTGGGTCTCTCTTCACGTCGCGCTATCGCGCTTGTGAAGTTCGACTCGGGGAACCAATCTACCCTGGCGGTCACGAGCGCAGATCCGGAGGAGTGTTATAATTAAAGCATGAATTTACTGAACAAACTCCGCGAAGAAAAACAAATGAAACTCAAAGGCGGTTTGTACCATCAGACGCAGATCAAGCTTTGTTATAATTCTAACCGTATCGAAGGCAGCCGTTTGTCAGAAGAACAAACGCGCTATATTTTCGAGACCAATACGCTGAATGTTGAAAATGGCGGTACGGCGAATGTCGATGATATTTTAGAAACGGTTAATCATTTTGCTTGTTTTGATTATATGCTTGATATCGCGGACAAAGATTTAGCGGAAGATCTTATTAAAGAATTTCACCGTATCCTGAAAAGCGGTACTTCCGATGCCAAAAAAGACTGGTTTAAGGTTGGCGATTATAAAACCCAACCGAATATTGTGGGTGGTGTAGAGACCGCTCCGCCCAAACAAGCGCCGGACGATATGGCTGATTTATTGAAAAAATATAATCAAGAAAAACAGCTAACTTTAGAGGATATAATAACTTTTCACTACAAATTTGAGAGAATTCACCCCTTTCAGGACGGCAATGGCAGAGTTGGGCGCTTGATAATGTTCAAAGAATGTCTAAAAAACAATATTCTGCCGTTTATTATTGAGGATGAAAAGAAATTATTTTATTACAGGGGGTTAAAAGAATTTACGGATACACAGGGATATTTAATGGATACCTGCCGCGCGGCGCAGGACACATATAAAAAATTAGTGGAGTATTTCGAGCAGGCTTAAACGAAGCGGGCCTTTTTCTGATATACTTGCGCTGTGGAAAAAATAAAGCCCCGTAAACCCCAGGCCCGCGACGAGATTTTATTGCGGCATATCACCACTGGCAAAATCGGCTGTGGAGCGCATAAGAGCCTGGTCAAATACGACCGCCGCCGCAGCAAGCTGGAAACAAAAAACATTACCGCGGAGGAGCAAAATGAAAACACTTAAATTTACCCAAAATGGCAAGGCCTATGAAATATCCGGCACGGATTTTCAAATCCGCGTCTGGCAAGAATTGCGGAAAATTCCCAAAGGACAAACTATCACCTACGCGGAGTTGGCGCGGCGCGCAGGCCGCCCGCGCTCCGCGCGGGCCGCGGCGAATGCCTGCGGCGCCAACCCGCTGCCAGTAATTATTCCCTGCCACCGCGTTGTCCGCAGCGACGGAGGTTTGGGCGGTTATTCGGGAGCGGGCGGCGTAAAGAGAAAACGCTCTCTGCTCGCGCAGGAAAACGGCGCGTTTTCCGCAAAACTTTAAGCAGGCGCTCCGCGTTCTCTAATTTACGAGTTGCGGTTAGAATTTCCCGTAGATTATGTTGTTGTATTCTAAATTTTTAGCCGGATTGAATGCACGAGCAATTTATTTTCCTTCCGTAATAATGTCAAAAAAAACCAAACTGCTGGAGTTGCATAAGCAGCCTCGCACGGTGTTCGTCCAAAGAGAACATTATTTAATCAAGCAGGCTGACAAAAATGTCGGTGAAATTTTATTGGCCGATGCGGATGCTGTTTTGGTCCTGGCCAAAATTAATATTGAAAAACAATTCAGAAATAAGGGTTTCGGCAGGGAAACCCTTGCGGTCTTGCTGGATTTTGCGGCGCAGACATCTTGCAAAGGGCTGCTGATTTTGCGTGCCACTAATTATGCCCTGTTAGGCTTAGTTTCCGAGAATAAGAGAGTTGTCCAGATATACGGACTGGCCGGAAAAAAAATTATTGTTTCTGTCAAATCCCATCAGGATATTCTCGCGCAAACCAGCAGATTGCAAGTGGAGTTTGACAAGGATGGGAAATCAAGACAGCTGGATTTTCGCAAATTGAGCAGCGGTGTTTGGACAACCAGCGGTCAGCCAAATTGGCTACTGGAGTTTGATCAGGCCAGCGGACGAGCCTGCCTGTATCGCCGTAAATTTTGGGGCAAAAAAATTGTCCCGGAAATCCAGATCCGGTTTGTGAATTTGTGTTTTGACATATTCCTGCCAGTTCGCCATCATAAGGATGATTTGCTGATACTTGCCGCAGATTTGCCATAAGACTGAACAGAAAAAATCGATGTATTTTAGTGAAACATTTTCCGGTAGCTTGCGATATCCTGATGTAAGCGGAATCTTTCCTCCCCCGAAAAACCGCTTACAGTTTTAAGCGATAGACCAATGCCAAAATCCCTCCCCCTTATGGCATTGGTCTATTTTCAGAAAGACGATCCAGTTTTTTACAGGCCGAGAATTTTGGTTATAGCGGAAATATCCGCCGGAGCTTTGCTGACTGGCGGCGCTATGGCAATGGCGCGGTCCGGATCTTTTAATCCGTGTCCCGTCAGGATGCAGACCGCCGTGTCGCCTTTTTGAAAAATTCCTTCCCGGGCTTTCTTGAGCAGTCCGGCAAGTGAAGCCGCGGATGCGGGTTCGCAGAAAATGCCTTCGCGCGCGGCCAGTTTGATCTGCGCGGCTGTGATCTCTGCGTCGCTGACTTTTTCTATGGCTCCGTGCGATTCATCGCGCGCGGCCTCGGCTTGTTTCCACGAAGCGGGATTGCCGATTTTGATCGCCGTGGCGATAGTGCGCGGATCTTTGATGGGGTGGCCGTCGACTATCGGCGCGGCGCCAGCGGCTTGAAAACCCAGCATTTTTGGCAAAGTTTTTATCTGCCCCGCGGCCTGCCATTCTTTGTAGCCTTTCCAGTAGGCGGTGATATTGCCGGCATTGCCGACCGGCAGACAATGATAGTCCGGCGCGCGGCCAAGCTGTTCGGCTATTTCAAAGGCGCCGGTTTTCTGACCTTCGATGCGGTAAGGATTGAGCGAATTGACCAGCGTGACCGGATATTTTTCGCTGATAGTTTTTACCGCGTCGAGCGCGGCGTCAAAATTGCCATCGATGGCGATGACTTGCGCGCCCTGGATCATAGCCTGCGCCAGTTTGCCCAGCGCGATATTGCCGTCGGGTATGAGCACAAAACATTTCAGGCCGGCGCGCGCCGCGTAAGCCGCCGCGGAAGCCGACGTGTTGCCGGTCGAGGCGCAGATCACCGCCTGCGCGCCGGTTTCCGCGGCTTTGCTGATGGCCAGAAACATGCCGCGGTCTTTGAAAGAGCCGGTGGGATTTAAGCCCTCAAATTTGACATAGACATTGATGTCCAGGCCGGGCTCTTCCCGCACAAAGTTATGCAGTTTAATGAGCGGCGTATTACCTTCGTGCAGCGTGATATTCGGCGTTTTATTGGTGACAGGCAAGTAATCCCTGTATTTATCCATTAAACCGGTCCACATAGAAATGCTCCTTAGATTTGGCAAAATATTATAACAATAAAATAAAGATTTGGGACGGTTTTTGGTTTTTAGAAAGGGACAGGCATATTGGCATATCATTAACGACCTGTGGGCTAAAAATTAATCTAAGCTGCCACGGGTTAATAGACCAAATTTAAGCCACTTTCATTATATATATCACCGTATAGTAACTGGGCACCACGCTGAACGCCTGTCCGCCGCCGCTTTGGTCGGTCGCGCTTCCGCTGTCAGCTGTGTGCGTATGTATGCCGTCCGGCGCTGTGGATCCGGCTATAGTATGTCCATGTTCGCTGCCGGCAGCCGTCGCCGTGCTGTTGTTTAAATTTATTTGTTAAATCGGGCGTGCCGTTATTGCCATCGCAAATTTTCCAGATGTCTTTAAAAGTTACGGTTGGCGAATTATTCCAGGCGTCAGATGTGTAGATTAATATTGTGCCTTTCGGGAAAAAAGCCAGATTGAGTATATCGTCGGCAACCATTGGTTTGCCTTTAGCTATGGTCATAGGACTAACTCCTTTGCTGTATTATTATGTCTACTAAGTCATAATAATTTAATCTGACTCGGTAGCCATACAAACAATTATAGTAAGAGGTTAATCTCTTGTCAAGTAGCCCCAAAAAAGGAATTTGCTAGATGGACATAAATGTTCTCAAAAAAATCATCAGCCAGAAATTGGCTTTTCTCCTGAAATACAGCGGCAAAACGATCGAAGCAACCGCTTATGAATTGGGTATGGATTTTAGTCAGTATTACCGTCTTTTGAAAGGACAGAGATTGCCGATGCTGCCCACTTTGTTGCGCGTCAATAAATTATACGGCGTAGATATGAACTGGTGGTTTGTGGATATTGGTAAAGCGGCGCGGCCAGTGATCAGACATTCTGGCAATCCGCTGGAATACCAGCTGGTAAATTCGTTCAAGAAATTAAGCCGTCCGGCGCAGAAAACCGCCGTGTCTATGCTCAAGGCTATGGCGAGGAATCTGAAAGCCTAATCAAAACTAATCAAAACTTAGAAAGGGACAGGCATTGAAATGGATAAAGTAAATAACGGTTTACATATTTCACGGTATCTTTATTTTTTGTGAAAGGGAGGACTTTTATGAAAACCTGGTTCATTACAGGAGCAAATAGCGGATTGGCATATCCAATGATTGAGATATTACTTGAGAGAGGCGATCGTGTTGCTGCTACAGTACGCAAACCGCAATCACTCGATAAATTAAAGAAAAAATATGATTCCAGTTTATGGCAGGCAACTCTTGATTTAATCGATCCACATTCTATTGGGCAGATAGTGAACAGGGCGTTAGAAGATCTCGGAACCATTGATATATTGGTAAACAATGCCGGATATGGATTGTTCGGAGCCGTGGAAGAAGCGAACGATGAACAAATTGAGCATTTGTTTCAAACCAATTTTTTCGGGTCATTGCGGGTTGCACGAGCCTTTATGCCGTATTTCAGATCGCGGGGTAAAGGATATATTGTTCAAATCTCCAGTATGGTAGGACATCTCTCCAATCCGGGTCAGGGATTATACAGCGCTTCTAAATGGGCGGTTGAGGGAGCTTTTGAAACATTGGCGAAAGAAGCCGCTCCATTTAATATAAAACTCACGCTGGTAGAACCCGGCGGAATTCGTACTGGATTTTTTGCCAATAACGGCGTGTTCGGGCAGGAATTGAGTATATACGACGACCAGCCTGCGAGAGATTTTAAAAGACTCTATCAGAAAATTCGTGATGAAAAGGATTTGAATATGATTATCGGCGACCCACAGAAAATGGCGAAAGCAATTATTCAATGTGTTGATGGGGGAAATGCCCCATTAAGACTGGTATTGGGTAGTGATTCCTATGAGGAAATAAAAGCGGCGTTAACGTTAAGGCTGAAAGAGTTGGATACGCAAAAAGGATTGGCTTATTCTACTGATTTTAAGGATATTTCTTAAAGACTCCCAGCCCGGCGAAGGCTCTGCCTGTGTCGGGCTGGCAAAGCGTCGTAAACAGCTGGAACGTTATACGCCATTGCCCCAATTTTTTTAAAAAATATTGACAAAATAAATGGAATACTGTAAACATTATGTGCCCAAAAGGATGAACTGTATGGATTCAAGCACACTGGAAAAGGACAAAGAGGCTGTTATCGCAATAATCAAAGAAATGGCAGAATCAATGACGGGGGCCCAAAGCACAAAACATTGGGCTGAAGATACAATCTGGTTTGACATTCCAGCGTTTGCGTCAAAAGGAATTAAACCCGCATTACAATTTTTTGATAAAGCATTCAGCGGATTAAAATCCTTTAAGATTGACATTCTGGAAATGGAAACTGTTGTTAATGGCAATATGGCGTGTGTTTTTATGGTTCAACGGTTCAACACGGTAAGTAAAGACGGCGCTGTAAATGAACCCCTTCTGGTCCGGCAAACTGATTGTTTTGAAAAAAGAAACGGGGAATGGAAAGTTATCCATGAACATACATCTGTGCCGAAAGGATCGGAATGGGATGGAAAAATTGTAACAGAATAATTTTTTTGATTTTGTTTTTTTAACAACTTTTTAAAAGACGAAGTTTAAAAAAATGATGGCGTAAGGGGCAACGGCGTATAACAGGGCCGTCAAAACGTCGTAAACAGCCGGAATATTATGCTCAATGGGGCGCTAAATTATTTTGTAAAAACCGAATAAATATTATTGACACAAAATATTTATTTCTTATATGGCTTTATGAATAAACACAAAGGAGAATAATGATGAATTTGAATTTTATGGTAGATTCTAAAAAATGTACGGGATGCAAGGCATGTGTTTCGGATTGCCCTCGTAATATTATAAAGTTTGATACGCATATTCCAAAACTTTTAAATGACAATTGTTTGCAATGTCAACACTGTCTGGCGGTATGCCCGACGGGCGCTATTTCTATTCTGGGATTTAAGCCGGAAAACAGTATCCGGATTAACGAAAAGTCTCTGCCTTCAAAAGAACAAATGAAAACATTTGTCCGCGCCCGCCGGAGCGTAAGACAGTTCGCGCAAGAGGATGTTTCTCCTGTCCTTATTGATGAACTCCTTTCAGATACCGCAAACGC
>JAIRWS010000100.1 GCA_031268855.1 Candidatus Margulisiibacteriota bacterium
TCATTCCAGAGAATGCCGGCCTCGGCCTGCGGCGCGTAATAAGCGTCACATTTGTACTGGAATTCCGCAAGGTCTGACAGCACGGCAAAACCGTGGGCAAAACCCCGGGGTATGTAAAATTGTTTTTTGTTTTCCGCCGAGAGTGTAAGGCCAAGCCAGCGCTTAAAAGTCGGCGAGCCGCGGCGCAGATCAACGGCCACATCGTAAACCTCGCCCAGTGTGCAGCGCACCAGTTTGGTTTGCGCCAGACCGCCTTTTTGGAAATGCAGCCCGCGCAGTGTGCCGCGCACGGAGCGGGAATGATTGTCCTGCGCGAAAACAACATCCAGTCCAGCCGCGGCAAAAGTCTTTTGATTGTAGCTTTCGTAGAAAAAGCCGCGCGCGTCAGGAAAAACTTTTGGCTCGATGATCAGCAGTCCGGGAAATTCGGTCTTGATTATTTGCATAAAAACGCGCCTGTTTTTTCCCGCACGGTTTGCAGCGTTTTCATTATCTCCGCGCGGGCTTTGTCCGTGCCTTTTTGCAGGATTTTTTCCACCGCGTCGAGATTTTCAGCCAGCGCGGCGCGCCGCTCACGGTACGGCCGAAAATATTCCCAGAGCAGAGCAAAAGTTTCCTTCTTGGCGTCGCCGTAGCCGTAGCCGCCGGCGCGGTACTTGCGTTCCATTTCCGCCTTTTGCTCCGGCGCGGCAAACAAAGCATATATTTTAAAGACGTTGCAGGTTTCGGGATCTTTCGGCTGCTCCAGCGGCGTGGAGTCCGTGACGATATTCATAACCTGCTTGCGGATAATTTTTTCCTCGCCGAAGATCTCGATAGTGTTGCCGTAAGATTTGGACATTTTCTGGCCGTCCGTGCCCGGCACAATGGCGACTTCTTCTTTAATTAGAGCGTCCGGTACTTTGAAAGTCTCGCCGAATTCATTATTGAATTTTATGGCGATGTCGCGCGTAACCTCCAGATGCTGTTTTTGGTCTTTGCCGACCGGTACTATATCGCTCTGCACGGAGAGTATGTCCGCGGCCATCAGCGCCGGATAATTCAGCAGGCCGGCGTTGGCGGGCAGCCCTTTGGCCAGCTTGTCCTTGTAAGAATGGCAGCGCTCGAGCAGACTGACCGGCGTGACATTGCTCAAATACCAGGTCAACTCGTTGATCTCCGGCACGGTGGACTGCACCCAGAAAACCGCTTTTTCCGGATCAATGCCCAGCGCCAAAAAATCCAGCGCGGCTTTGCGCGTATTGGCGCGCAGCTCGTCGCCGCGGTTGAGCGAAGTCATGGCGTGCAGATCGGCGATAAAACAAAACAATTCAGACCCGTCCTGCAATTCCACCATCTGCCGCATCATGCCCAGATAATTGCCGATGTGCAAAATGCCGGAAGGCTGTATTCCTGATAAAACGCGCATGATTTTAAATTATATATTAATTTGCGCTGTTCAACAAACTTCTGGAATCACGGCTGGAAAACTTAGTCAATAAGCGCCGTTTCCGCGTCATAAACATTTTCCTGCCAGTCGGCTTTGATTGCGCCAAGTGTGGTGGGGTAAAAACTGCCAAGAATTTTATTGTTTTGATAGAAGGTTTCCTGCAAGCTAAGAATAAAATTCTGTGGAATAGCTCGCCGTGTTCTGGCGACATTGATCCAGCCGACAGCGGTGTCATTGGTGGTTTTTCTGACTACTTTGCCGAAACTGTCTTGAAATAACAATTTTAGCTGCTCAAAGTAATTATTGGTATCCAGCGGTACTACCAGATAAAAAAGGCAACCTTCGCCGCCAAAGGGACCTGTGACTGTCAATTGATTCTGCCTGACTTTTTTCCAGAGGTTTTCTAACGTGTAAAACCTGGTGTCAGTTAAATGGCGGCCAAGAGGATAAATGCCGATGGAATAAAGGTCTGGCGTTATCTCATAATAATCATCCCAAATACCGTGGTAATGGTATTGAGCAAAGTCTTGATAGATGGCGGAACGCAGATATTGAGGCACCATAATATTGGCCCCGTAGTCAATGTGCGGCGTAAACACCTGAGATTTTCCCGTAGTATTCAGGGAAGCTAATAATTGCTGATGGGTTTTCTGGAATTGCTCTAAATAATGACCATTCAAATCAAAAGAATGGTTTGCTTTAGAAGCCCCATTTGTATAATTGGCCACAGACGTATTGGAATAAAACTGTGAATTGCCCAGGAAGTCCGCCGGCTTATTAAATATAAAACCAATAGACAGGTTTTGATGTTTTTTGTTTTGCACTACTTGACCGCTAGCTGCAATGAAAAACACAGCGTTATTTTTTCTTTGCTGGGCGCCTTGGGCAATAATTGTTAATTTGGGATACAGGGTTTTGAGCGTAAACAAGGCCGTCTCAAACTCATTTTCGGCTAACTGATGAAAATCAGTCGCGCCAGCATTTTCATTTACCGCGTAATATTCATCAATTTTCCAAAGTTTTACACCCTGAGAGGATAAAGTTTGCCCGATGCTGGGCAGATCGGACAGATTTAACTGGCTGGCCACAGTTATAGGTTTCAAACTGATCGTTGATTTTTCCTCAATGTACCGGAATAAAGTTTTTAAATGTTTGATATGCTCTGAAGTTCCATAAGGCGCCAGTTTCAAAAATATTTCTGAAATTGAGCCGTCAAAAGGAATGATTATTTCATCCAGGCTGCCATTCACAGAATCAATAAATTCTTTGCTTACCAGTGTGCCGTTGGTGGAAAGAGAAGTCAGTAACCCGGCCTGATGCGCGTATTTTATTAACTCCACCAGATTGGGATTCAAGAGCGGTTCGCCGCCAGTAAAACTTATTCTTTTAACATCAAATCTTTGGAGCGCATCGACTATTTTTTGCATTTCAGAAAATTGTAGTTCTGGGCTGGCGTCACGGTATCTTAAGCAAATCTGGCAATTGGCGTTGCATTTATCGGTCACCAATAAAACGATCGACCAGATATTATTGAATTTGGCCAGAGTTTGGCGGGCTTCCTGTAGGCGGCTGTTCTCTAATTCGTTCAGACTGTTCTCAAAAGAACTGCTCAGACTTTGCGCGCCGGTTGGTAATTCTATCCAGTATTTTGTGCCGTCTGTTGTGGCAAATGTGCGCAACACAGTGGCGTTATCCGGTACTTTCTCCACAATACAATTTAAACCGCTGATAGTTTTAAGAAACATAAATTGTCCTCTATTAAGATATTCGTTAGTGTTACGAAAATGTTTCATTTTTTTTACAGCGGTATTTTCACGCCGCAAACGGATACGCCACTCACATAGATTTTTGCAGAGGTTTCAAAAGACCTTGCTTGTAAAATAACTTGTTTATTAGGATAATATAATATGGATTGGCTATCGCTACTTCACGAACTTTCCGACAAAACAGATAAAATCGCTCTACGTTATTTTCGGCAGGCCGGTTTGCCGGTCGAGTACAAAAAAGATTTGAGTCCGGTCACGGCGGCGGATAAAGAAATAGAAGAATATATCCGCGCGGCGGCCAAAAAACG
>JAIRWS010000101.1 GCA_031268855.1 Candidatus Margulisiibacteriota bacterium
GCTCAGGGACATGTTGTTCAAACTATGACCATGCGCCGGCAAATTGGCGGTGGACAGCTCCAGAGAATTATTGCCGCCCGTGCGGCCACCGCCATCATAACCCATAATAAATTTACTCCGTAGATCCGGCGTTGCCCCGTAAGGCGTCTCCTGCCCGGCGCACTGATACCAGCCCTTGAGCGTGACATTGTCCTGCCAGCTTGTGCCGTCATACTGCAAGATCAGGCCTTTGGGAAAAAAGAGCAAATTCAAAAGATCGTCCGCATACATTTTCTCGCCTGTCGCTATTGTCATATAAATCCCCCCTAAATTTATTCCCTATATAGGACAACTGTCATATATAGCCCCTTAATTATACCTTATGATTATTATATGTCAATTGTCACATATGCGTCGGATAAATCGGGCAGCTTAAAATATTCCAATCAAGACGTAATTACCCGCATCCGCAAAATAAGAAAAAGCAAGAAATTGAGCATGTATATGCTGGCTCTAAATTCCGGCCTGAATAATACGGTCATTCAGCGCGTGGAGCGGGGCGAGCGCGAACCAAAGATCAACACGCTGTTTAAAATTATCGACGGTCTGGAAATGAGTCCGGCGGAATTTTTCAAATCCTTTAGAGAATATTAACGGCTTTATTTTTTAAAACTTAAAATTTGCGCCAGGGATCCTTACTTAAACACCGCCAATAACACACCCGCCACCACCGCCGAGCCAATAACCCCGGAAACATTTGGCCCCATGGCGTGCATCATCAAGAAATTCTGCGGGTCAGCTTCCAGACCCAGCTTATTGGACACGCGCGCGGCCATCGGCACGGCAGAGACTCCGGCTGAGCCGATCAACGGGTTGATTTTTTCTTTGCTGAATAGATTCATCAGTCTGGCCATCAAAACCCCCGCGCCGGAACCGACCGCGAAAGCGGCCAGTCCGAGTATCAAAATGCCGAGAGTCTGAACATTCAGGAATTGCTCGGCTTGCAGCTTGGAGCCGACAGCCAGTCCGAGCAAAATAGTCACGATATTTACCATCGCGTTCTTGGCGGTATCGGCCAGCCGGAAAGTGGCGGCCCCGCACTCGCTCAAAAGATTGCCGAACATAAACGCGCCGATCAGCGGAGCGGCTGACGGCACAAAGACCGCGCAAAGCGCCAGCACCGCCAGCGGAAAAAGTATTTTTTCTGTTTTGCTGACCTGCCGGAGCTGCGTCATTTTTATCTGGCGTTCTTTTTCGGTGGTAAGCCAGCGCATGATCGGCGGCTGAATAATCGGCACCAGCGCCATATAAGAGTAGGCGGCCACGGCTATCGCGCCCAGCAGTTCCGGCGCCAATCTGGTTGTGACATATATCGCCGTCGGCCCGTCCGCCCCGCCGATAATGCCGATCGACGCGGCCTGCCGCAGCGTAAAATTCATACCCGGTAGCGCCACCGCGCCGATGAGCGTGGTGAATATGCCGAATTGCGCCGCCCCGCCGAGCAAAGCCAGCTTGGGATTGGCAATGAGCGGCCCGAAATCAGTCATCGCGCCAATGCCGATAAAAATAAGCAAAGGGAAAACGCCGGAGCCGATGCCGAAATTGTAAACCTGCCGCAAAAAACCGCCCTCATCGATAATGCCGGCCAGCGGTATATTGGAAAGCAGCCCGCCGAAAGCGATCGGCACCAGCAGCAGCGGCTCAAAGCCTTTGGCGATGGCCAGATAGAGCAGGACAAAACAGACGCCTATCATTACCAGATTAGTCCAGTGAAAATTTAACAGCCCCGTGTCGTTTAGAATATTTTGGAGCAGCTGCCAGAGATTTAATGTTTCCATAATGTCGGCCGTAACTCCTATCCCAGCTGCGCCAGTATTTGTCCGCTCGACACCACGTCGCCGGATTTTACTTTGACCGCCAGCAGCACGCCGTCGCGCGGCGCCCTGATCTCTGTTTCCATTTTCATCGCTTCGATGACAAACAAAATTTCATTTTTGGCGACAGGTTTTCCCGCCTCGCGCAGTACCTTCAAAACCGTACCGGGAAACGGCGCCTGAATTCCCCAGGCCTCCGTGGCCGCTGGCTCGGCTGGAGTTTTGGTGGTATCCGCGATGCCGTTCTCGACCTTGATTTCATATTTCTTGCCGTCGACGGTGGCCAGACCGTTTTTATAAATCACGGGATATTTTTTACCGTTGACCGTCACCAGAAAATTATCGGGCTTGGGTTTGTTCTCCTGCTTCTCAATCTTACGCACGCCGATTTTGCCCTCGCCCTTGAGGAAAGCGATGCCTTTTTCCCGGCAGGTCGCGGCAATAAAAATATTTTCCTCGCTGGCCTTCAACTCAGCTTCTTCCAGCATTTTTTTCGCGGCGGCCACGCCTTTCTCGGGATCTTTTTCGTTGAGGTCGACCACTTTTTCCGTCGTTTTCGGCAGCTTCATTTTCTCCTCGGCCAGTTTGACCAGCGTTTCGTCAGGAGCCACTGGCGTTTTACCGAAATAGCCCAAAATCATTTTGCCGTAACCGTCGGCAAATTTTTCCCAGGGGCCGAACATGACGTTATTGAAAGCCTGCTGAAAATAAAACTGCGACACCGGCGTGACGGACGTGCCAAACCCGCCGCGGCAGACCACTTCGCTCATGGCCTTGATAATTTCGGGATATTTATCCAGTATGCCGTTGTCACGCAGCATCTGCGTATTGGCGGTCAGCGCGCCGCCCGGCATCGGCGACAGCGGTATGATCGGCGACACAGCCCGCGCTTCCGGCGGCACAAAATAATCTTTGAGACATTCGGCCAGTACTTCCTCGGTCTTGCGGATTTTTTCCAGATCAAAACCCAGATCGTACTCCGAGCCTTTGAGCGCATGCAGCATGGTCAAAATATCCGGCTGGCAAGTGCCGCCCGACACCGGCGCCAGCGAAAGATCGATGCTGTCCGCTCCAGCCTCCAGCGCGGCCAGATAAGCCGCCACGGAAATGCCCGCGGTCTCGTGCGTGTGAAAAGCCAGCGGCGTTTTTTTGCCGAGCAGTTTTTTGGCCATCTTGAGCGTTTCGTGCACCTTGCGCGGATTACTCGTGCCGGAAGCGTCCTTGAAACACAGCGCCGTGTAAGCAATGCCGGAGTCCAGTATCCGGCGCAGGGTCTTTTCGTAAAACTCCACATCGTGCGCGCCCGCGCAGCCCGGCGGCAGATCCATCATCGTGACCGCGATCTCGTGATTTAATTTATTGTCCGTGATGCACTTGCCGCTGTAGTCCAGATTGTCGACATCATTCAGCGCGTCAAAATTGCGGATCGTCGTCGCGCCGTATTTTTTGAAAAGTTTGGCATGGAGATTGATAATGTCGCGCGGCTGCGATTCCAGCCCCACGACATTCACGCCGCGGGCCAATGTCTGCAGATCAATGTCCGGCCCAACCAGTTTGCGGAACTGCGCCATATTTTCAAAAGCGTTTTCGTTGGCGTAAAAGAAAGAGCTCTGGAACAGCGCGCCGCCGCCGAATTCAAAGCGCTTGAGGCCGGCCTCGACCGCCGCCTCGACCGCTGGCAGATAATCTTTCAGAAAAACCCGCGCGCCGAATACGGACTGCAATCCGTCGCGGAACGCGGTGCACAGCACTTCGATTTTTTTCCTGGCCATAAGCCGCTCCTTAATTTCTGCTGGCAATCGCCGCGACTACCGCCGCGACAAAATTATCATTGACCACTGGCTGTTCCGGCACGGCGGGTTTCTCGGGGAAAAATTTCAGCGTGACCACGCTCAGCAAATTAACCGCCAAGACCAAAAAGACCAGAAAGAAAAACGTTATGCCCATGCCGACAATCGTTATTTGCAGCGCACTAAACCACATGCACATCACCCGCTAAAATTTTTTCTACACCCTGTGCTGTTTGTACCAGCAGAGCACCACTGTCAGTCACCTGAATTACCCTGCCGGTTATTTCTCGCCGGACAGTCTGAACTTGAATTTGCTTGCCTATGATATTTAACTCATTTTGCCATATCTCAAAGAGATTAGCAAATCCAGCGCTTTGCGTCTCTGCGTAAAAAGCAAAAAATTTTTCTAGCAGCCCGCGCAAGAATTCTTCCCTGTCGTGAATTTGGCCGGTTTCCGCCCGCAGCGAAGTCGCCGGCTGGTCCAGCGCGGCCAGATTTTTTTCAGACATGTTCACATTGAGGCCGATGCCGATGACCAGACCCTTGCCGCTGCTCTCGGCCAAGATCCCGCAGATTTTCTTGCCGCCGACCAGCACATCATTGGGCCATTTGATCTGCGCTTCTATATTATGCTGGCGGAGCGCACGGGCAACGGCCAGCGCGGCCAATATAGTCAGCAGCGGATTGCTTCTTTGCTCTTTCAAAACTATCGAGCAGTAAATATTTTCGCCGCGCGGGGATGACCAAACCCTATCTAGTCTGCCGCGGCCAGCCGTCTGTTCCTCGGCGGTGATCACCACGCGGTCGGCCAGCGCGGCTAAATGCGCCAGCGCGTATTTGTTGGTGGAGTCTACGGTGTCCAGACGGATAATATCCATGCGTAATTATAACAACTTTTAAAAGCGGGATTTACTTATCAGCTAAGTTCTTTCCACTTGCCATTATTTTACAATCTTTGACTTTATCAATTCTTCTATCCTCAGAATCATTCGGTTCAAGCTGTCAGTATTTTTACGCGCACAACTAATGTTCCATTTATTTTGGATAAAAGGAATCATGCAGCTATTATACTCTGGCCCCTTGGCTGCTCCTTTTTTTGGCTTTAATTGTTGTATAAACTCAGATTTCCTGCTTTTGGTTATTAAATTATGCGTTAGATACATGCTTGATTTATAAGGAATGTTCATTTCAGTTACAAAATTATGTCCGCCTTGCTTGGTTTGAAAAGAACGTGGCAAATATTCTTTTTTTATAGAAAAATATTCGGAAAAGCCATCTCGATCTGCCATAAGCCAAGCCTCAGCCTCATCAACCGCTACATTGAAAATAAAGTCTTTACTTTTATTATGAATTAACTGCCTTACGAATTGAGGAGCACATTGCGCAGCGTCTAAATCTGTCAATAGAATAACCGGATATGCAGAAGACAACCTATTAAATTCAGCAATTTTACTTTTAATCTGTCCCCCTCGAGCAGGCAATGGAGATATTATTTCCACATCTTTAGAACAATATGCCAGCGCTTTTCTGATAATTTCAAAACTGACTATATCCTCTCCAGCAATATAAACTTTCATATTCTATAAATTCATACTTAACTGGGATATTTTTTGAATATCTTTTGGCTGCGTAAGCGGAATCACTGCATCCGCAATAGTTAATCCAGCCTCTATAATAGGTTTTATTTCTGAAATAGCGCTGACCTTTTTTACGCTTGTCCCTTCCGGTGTTGTCTGCAATAACAATACTTCTTCTGGCGATATTCCTTGGCTGGAAAGCATATCATAACTATGCGTTGTCGTAAGTATTTGTGAGGCTGTTTTTTTTGAACGTTGTATTTTAGCCATAAACTCCGGCAGCTGGGTAATTATGCCGGAATGTAAATTAATTTCTGGCTCCTCTAACAAAATAACTCCATTATTATCAATAAGCGCAAACAAAAAACCAATTAAACGCAGCGTTCCATCTGAGAACTGAGCTTCTTGCTGTTTACTGCCTTTGGCCCGCCAATGTATATACCGCGCCTCTATATGAGGAACACCCATAGGATCTTTAACAAACGACAATTCTTTCAGCTGCGGAACTGCTATCTTTAGAATGTCATTTATTTTTTTAAAGTAAGACTTTCGCGTTCTTTCATTCATTTTAGCCAATCTTTCCAAAAAGTTTCGTCCATAATAATCTTCTTTGGCCTGAGAATGTGCAATCGAGGCAGACTCCCTGACTAACTGAGGCACTACATTTAGATATTCTATATCTTGGAAGAAAGTTTGCAGCTCGCGAAAGTCTTTATTGGCATTTACTTGCTCTAAATTAGTATATTTTAAGGTTTCTTCATCTTCTTTGTCCGTACTGCTATTCCTTATAAGGACAAAATCATTCTTAGCATAAGAAAACACTTCTTCGGAAATGATCTTTACTTGGCTTTTTTTAATTCCACCTCCAGTATGTTTAAAATCTAGATGATATTTCCAAATATTTGCTTCTTCCTCTGGATTGCCAAGTTCCACCGTAATGGACACATTTGTATGTGTGCGCGCGGCGAGACATCTAATTTTAGTAATGCCGCCTCTGTCCTCCACGGCGCTTTGTAAACCTCCAGACTGTTTGGAAACATCCCGCAAAAATCGCAGCGCATCAATAAGATTAGATTTTCCCGAGGCATTAGCCCCCACGATAAAACATCTTTCTGTTAAGTTAACTTCACAATCTTGAAAATTCTTCCAATTATGCAATTTTATTTTCTTTATTATCATAAATCACCATCGCCTTTTTAATGAATAAAGTGACTTACCTGAAAGCTTTTAAATTATAACACAATTGGCTCTTGGCACGCAGGACTAAAGATTTTTAAGCATTTTGCGGACAAATTCTCTAGCGCGGTCATTTAATTTATTGTAGCTTGAGAGTATCTCCAAATTTTCTTTTCTTTGTTTAATCTGCGCCATCATTTTTTCTGAGATTTTGGCCGCTTCACCAAACCACCAGTTCATATCCAGCCCATAAGCCTGATTGATTTTGATCAATGTTTCTAAGCCAGGTAAAGAAGTCCCTTTAAGTATTCTATAGTATTGAGCATAATCTAAATCTAAAAAATAGGCCTCTTCTTCCAGAGTTTGTTTGCTTTTTTCCCGCAATTGCCGGAGTTTTCTACTGATCAAGGCTTTCAGCTCTTGATTTAACATTGAGGAAGTCATTTGTTGATCCTTTAATGAGTTAATTAATCACGGTTTATTCTGTAATGTAATGAGCAAAATCATAATTTATTTATTGACTTTAATCATATTTGTGCTATGCTAATAAACATAAACTAACCAGGGGGTATTTTTATGACTATAGCAACAGGCGAGAGAATGGAGGCGGATGATATTCTCAATCTGACATTTTTCCCGAAAGGCGCGATACTGACTTTCAGTACCGCGGCGTGGGGCGCGACCAGCGCGGAGTTTAAGAATATCTGGAAGATCTGCAACACCGCCAATCACGACGCCGATCCGAATAATGTGCCGGATTTGACGAACAGATTTTTACGCGGCGGAACGAACTCTGATTTTACCACGGGCGGCGGCGCGGATAGCCAGAGCGTGACCCTGACCGACGCTCATCTCCCCGAACACAAGCACGCCGCTGGCAATTTGTCTTTATCCGATCTACAAATAGTTGAAAGCGGCTCGCACGAACATACTCTATCCGGCAAAACAGCCTCTGACGGACTGCATACTCACGGCCATAATTTAGCAGTTGATAATGATACTCACGGCCATTCTTTAAGAAGTGGTGATTACAATGAGAGTAGTTATAGTGATGGTTTGCCGTATTCATATATGGTTGCCGGTAGAAGTTTTAGTGATAGAACCAGAGCTTATTATGAGAAGAATCTTGCTGGCGAAAAGTTTGTGGAAGCCAATACGCACAAGCATGATTTGTCGGGCGGCATTACTAATGCTAGTAGCACTCACGAGCATAGTTTTTCCTCGGACAGCAAAGCAGTCGGCGGCACACATACACATTCGATCACTGGCGGTAACGTTACTGGCGATACGGAGAGCGC
Organism: Candidatus Margulisiibacteriota bacterium; assembly: GCA_031268855.1. Taxonomy (NCBI): domain Bacteria; kingdom Bacillati; phylum Candidatus Margulisiibacteriota; species Candidatus Margulisiibacteriota bacterium. The sequence goes on from JAIRWS010000101.1 coordinate 7,695, forward strand.
CGGCGTTGCCAGACCGGCGTTCAGCGTCAATACCGTGCCCGCTTATTATACGGTGATATATATAATCAAAGTGGTTTAGCCAGTTTGCCGCGTCCTTTTGCGCTCTGCTCAGATGCTCCCCCGGGGTCAGCCGCTGTTTGCCACTCAGCCGGTTGTGCCGGAGTTTGGTCATTCGCCGCTAGAGCGGTTTTAAATTTTTTCTTGTACAGAGCTTGATATTTAAGCCCCCAGTCGGCCATCAGATCCAGCAACTTGCTCAAGTCTCTGGCCAATGCGGTCATGTTGTACTCGACCTTGGGCGGGACTTCGGCATAAACCTTACGGCTGACCAGCCCGTCCTCCTCCATAGAGCGCAGGCTCTGGGTCAAAACTTTTTGGCTGATGCCGACCACGCTGCGCAGCAGCTCGCCAAAACGCTTCGTGCCGAACGACAGCTCGCGCAGGATCAACAGCTTCCATTTATTGCCGATCAGACAGATCGTGATCTCCGCCGGACACTTGGTAGAATTTTGTGAATAACGCATAACGTCCTCCTTATAAATATTTTATTAATCATAACATATTTTATCGTAATGTACATATCAAAACTATGTATAATTGTACACTGTTAGCTATTATAATACTCCCTTGTCACAGAAGTAAAGATGGGGTTACTTTCTGGCAGGTTGTGGAATAAAAAGTCAGTTTAAGAAGTTTTGGTCAGGCCGCGGGACGGATTTTTTCAGCCGAAGACCCGGAAAAACTCCGCGGGCTGCAGGCCGAGGCCGTCGATGATTTTAAGCAGCGTGCTCAGCATCGGCTCGCGTTCGCCGCGCTCGATACGCAATAACATCGAATGGTCTATACAGGATTTATGCGATAGCAGATTTACGCTTAGCTTTCTGACCTTCCGCAATTTAGTAATCTGCCTGCCTATATCTTTCAGGTCATATTTGAGACCAAAGTCTTCTTTCAGATTATTCGGATAACTTGACATGGAATAATTTTAGATTATAATGTGTCAAAAGGTTGTGTCTTAATAATGCTATGTTATGACACATAATCAAAAGGGGGGATTTTTATGGCAGATAATTACACCGACGCGACGGATACGGATTTCAAAGCGGAAAATTATAATATCGACGAGGGCAAGAAACTTTCGGCCGAGGGTATGCGGGCGGCTTTGCATACCAAGGAAAAGGTGGCGAATAAAACAGACGTCATAAACAGCAGTAATAATTCAAGCAATGCGCAATATCCGTCGGTTAAAGCGGTCTATACTCTTGACGGCGGCGCCGTGCACAAAGCCGGAGCGGAAACGATAACCGGTGTTAAGACATTCGGCGCGGCTGACACGGTAGCCGAGCCAAAATTAGGCGCGGCGAAAACGACTGACGCCGCCAATGACGGTACAAAATTCGCCACCGAGGCGCAGGTGTATGCTGTAAAAAGCGCGATCGGCAGCAAACAGGATGGTTTGCCTGTCGGCACAATTCTGCTGTTCGACGGGGCGGGCTGGCGAGACAATGC
>JAIRWS010000102.1 GCA_031268855.1 Candidatus Margulisiibacteriota bacterium
CGATTATCTCGCCGCCGGCTTCGCCGCCGTCCGGCCCGAGATCGATAATATGGTCTGCGGATTTTATCACGTCGAGATTGTGCTCCACGACAATGATCGTGTTGCCGCTGTTGACCAAACGATTGAGCATTTCGATCAGTTTGTGCACATCAGCAAAATGCAGTCCGGTGGTCGGCTCATCCAGAATGTACAGAGTTTTGCCGGTGGAGCGTTTGGACAATTCGGCGGCCAGCTTGATGCGCTGGGCTTCGCCGCCGGACAACGTGGTGGCCGCCTGCCCGAGCTGAATGTAATTTAAGCCGACGTCCTGTAAGGTTTTCAATTTACGCTCGATCTGCGGAATGTTTTGAAAGATCGCGTAGGCTTCATCAATGGTCATGTTGAGCACATCGCTGATATTGTGGCCTTTGTAGCGCACTTCCAGCGTTTCTTTGTTGTAACGCTTGCCCTGGCAGATTTCACAGGGCACGTAAACGTCCGGCAGGAAATGCATCTCGATCTTCTTAATGCCGTCGCCTTCGCAGGCTTCGCAGCGTCCGCCGCGCACATTAAAGGAAAAGCGGCCGGCCTGATAGCCGCGCTGTTTGGCTTCGGCGGTCAGCGCAAATAATTCGCGGATCGGCGTGAAGACTCCGGTGTAAGTAGCGGGATTGGAGCGCGGCGTGCGGCCGATCGGGTCCTGGTCGATGACAATAATATTGTCGATGTTTTCCACGCCTTTGATGCCGCTGTACTTGATCGGCGGCAGAGAGCTGCCGTACAGTTTATGCATCAGGATCGGATACAGGGTATCGGTGATCAGCGAGGATTTGCCGGAGCCGGACACGCCGGTCACACAGATAAATTTGCCCAGCGGAAAATTGACGGTCAATTTTTTTAGATTGTGTTCAGCGACATTGGCCAGAGTGATTTTCTGTTTGTGACCGGCGCGCCGCTGCTGCGGTATAGCAATTTTTTTCCGGCCGGACAAAAAAGCGCCGGTCAGAGAATCAGGATTTTTTAGCACTTCCTGCGGCGCGCCTTCCGCGACGACGCGGCCGCCGAGCTTGCCAGCGCCCGGCCCCATATCGATCAAATGATCGGCGGCCAGCATGGTTTCATCGTCATGCTCAACCACGATCAAAGTATTGCCGAGATCGCGCAAATGTTTCAGGCTGGCCAGCAGTTTGGCATTGTCTTTTTGGTGCAGGCCGATCGACGGCTCATCCAGCACATACAGCACGCCGACCAGGCCGGAGCCGATCTGTGTGGCCAGCCTGATGCGCTGGGCTTCGCCGCCGGACAGCGTGGCGGAAGTCCGCTCCAGAGCCAGATAATCCAGTCCCACATCGGCCAAAAATTTCAAGCGCGCGTTAATTTCTTTTAAGACCTGCCGCGCGATAGTTTCCTCGGTTTTGTTTAAGCGCAGTTCATTCAGCCAGCCGCGCAGATTTTTGACGGACAGGGTCATTAATTCGCTGATATTTTTTTCGCGGATCTTTACGGACAGCGCAACGGGATTTAATTTTTTACCGCCGCAGGCCGCGCAGGGTTTGACCGTCATATATTTTTCCAGATCTTCTTTGCGCCATTCTGATTCGGTTTGATGATAGAGCCGCTCCAGATTGCGCACCACGCCTTCAAATTTACCCGACCAGTCGTAGTATTTGCCCTCATCATGTTTGGCGTGCAGATGAAAATCGATGCGTTCATCCGTGCCGTAAAGCAGAACCTGCTGGACATTTTTAGGCAGTTTTTTAAACGGCGTGTCCAGCGTGAATTTGTACTTGCGCGCCAGCGACTGCACCATTTGCCCCATAAAGCCGCGCATCTGCGAAGCCCACGGCAGCAGCGCGCCTTCCGCCAGAGATAATTCGGGGTTGATGATTTTTTCCGGCGCAAAAATATAAGTGGAGCCCAGACCTTTACATTCAGGGCACGCGCCGTAAGGATTGTTAAAAGAAAAAGTGCGCGGCAGAATTTCCGGTATGGAAACATCGCAATCTGTGCAGGTGAATAATTCCGAAAACAGCTCCAGAGCTTCCGTTTTGTCCTCGGCGAGGGTCAGGACTTCCACCAGATGATCGCCGTCTTTGAGCGCGGTTTCGACGGATTCAAAAATGCGTTTGTAATTTTCCGGACTGACGGCCAGCCGGTCAATGACCGCTTCAATAGTATGCTTTTGATTTTTGTTGAGCGGGATTTTTTCGTCGAGCTGATAAATAATGCCGTTGACCCGCACACGCAGATAACCTTTTTTGCGCAGATCCTCAAAAAGTTTGGTGTATTCACCTTTGCGGCCGCGTATCAGCGGCGCCAGAATGCTGATCTTCGCGCCCTGCGGTTTGGCGGCGATGCGGTCAGCGATTTCCTGCGCGGACTGTTTGTGTACAGGCTTGCCGCATTGAGGGCAGTGCGGGATGCCGATGTGCGCGAACAGCAGACGGAAATAATCGTAAATCTCCGTGACCGTGCCGACTGTGGAGCGCGGATTTTTGGAACGGCTTTTTTGGTCGATGGAAATCGCGGGTGACAGGCCGTCAATAAAATCCACATCGGGTTTTTCCATCTGGTCTAAAAACAGTCGCGCGTAAGCTGACAGAGATTCCACATAGCGGCGCTGCCCCTCGGCGTAAATCGTGTCAAAAGCCAACGAGGATTTGCCCGAGCCGGACACGCCGGTGATCACGGTCAGCGTATTGCGCGGTATAGTCACCTCGATATTTTGCAGATTGTGAACGCGCGCGCCTTTGATGTAGAGGTCTTCGGTAGCCATAGGAAGTCAGTTTAGCATTTATGATATAATTATAACATGACTTACAAAAATTGATTTGAGATTCCTATTTTCCGCGCCTTTGATTTTGTGCTGAAGATTAGCACGCTGACATTTTACCGGTTTGCAGGTAAAATATTTAATAATGAATGAACGCATCACGGATTTTTTTATCGGCGGCCTGCTAAAAGAGGCAGGCATTAAATTTACTCCTAACGGCAGCAATATCAAAGAAATTCAAAACGCGTTAAAACAAGCTTCCAAATCAGGTACGGGCAAGAACGGTTTCCCGGAATTTACTGCAGTAGTAGACAGTTTTGTTTTGGTTATCGAAAACAAAGCGGATATATCTAAACAGGCCAGATATGAAAATGATGACGGCCTAACTTTGGCTATAGAGAAAGACGCGGTTAAAAATTATGCCGAAAATGGCGCTCTGCATTACGCTTTGCATATTGTCAAAAATACCAGTTACAAACAAGTTTTTGCCTTTGGTTGTTCTGGTGATAAGAAGCATCATATATTGCGCCCAATTTTTGTAGGAGATAAAAAAGATTATAAGATATTGAAAGAAGTGGATAATTTCCAAAACTTTACGACGGAAAATATCGAGCGTTATTATCATGAACAAGTTTTGGAGGAAGAATCACAAGAGTTTACCGAGTTAAAAGATATTCTTAGCCGTGCTGAACAATTGCATAAAGATATGCGGAATTATGCCTCGCTGGGGGTAGCTGAAAAGCCGCTGGTTGTGTCCGCTATATTGCTGGCTTTGAACGAGCCCGAAGATCGGCAAAAACTTATCGACACTTTAAATGGTGATACAGTAAAAACAGACGGACAAAAAGTTTTTGACGCGGTGAGTTCGCATATGAAGCGAGTCAAAGTGGAGCCGCAGGTAAAACTTGATAAAGTTTTAGACCAATTTAATATTGTTAAGAATCATACTGCCTTAAACCAAAAAAACTCTGCACTTGGCAAAACGCCTTTACGTTACTTTACTGAATACGTAAGCAAGTATGTTATTGAATATGCCAAAAACAATTCTCCGGAAGATGTGCTGGGGCAGTTTTATGGCGAATTTATGAGTTACAGCGGCGGCGATGGTCAAAATCTGGGCGTAATTTTAACTCCGCCTCATATCACGGAATTATTTTGTGACCTAGCGGAAATTAAACCGACGGATATTTTGTTTGATCCTTGTTGTGGCACGGGTGGGTTTTTAATTGCTGGTTTGCATCATATGCTCAACAAAGCCACAACTGCCAAACAGAGAGATAAGATTAAGAAGAATCAAATATATGGCTTTGAGTTGCGCCCGGATATGTTCTCGATGGCCACTACCAATATGATTTTACGCGGCGATGGAAAAAGTAATTTGCTCTGCGATAATTTTCTTGAGCAAAACAGTGTGGATTTACGCAAGAAAAAATTTACGGTCGGTTTTATGAACCCGCCGTATTCGCAGGCCAAAAATAAAGACACTGCGCATCTCTCCGAGATAAATTTTGTTCAACATTTGTTGGATAGCATGGCTGATGGCGCGCGTGTAGTAGTAATTATCCCGCAATCTACCATGGTTGGCAAACGCAATGAGGATAAAGCAATTAAACGTGAGATACTAAAGCAGCATACATTGAAAGGTGTGATTACCTTAAATAAAAACACTTTTTATCGTGTTGGCACAAATCCCTGTATCGCAGTATTCATTTGTCATCAGCCGCATCCTGCCGAATATGAAGCTAAGTTTATAGATTTTGGAGACGACGGTTTTGTGGTCAATAAACATATCGGGCTGATGAAAACAGAACGTGCCAAAGAAAAGAGAGCCCGCCTGCTGGCTTGTTGGAATCACAACACCGATGCGGAAACCAGGTTTATGGTCAAAACAAAAGTTGACGCGGACGACGAATGGTTGCACTCTTTTTATTATTTCAATGACGAGATTCCCGGCGACGCGGATTTTGAGAAAACGATGGCGGACTATTTAACTTTTGAGTTTAATATGATTATACATGGCAGAGGATATTTGTTTGGGCTAGAGAACGCATGATGAGCAAGCAACTAATGGATTGTAAATGGAAAGAATTCAGGATCGGTGATATTTTCGAAGTCTATACCGGATCATTATTGCCTAAAAAAGAATTGCGTAGTGGAAAAATCCCGAGAATTACCGCAAGCGAAACAAACAATGGAGTTGTTGGAACTTTCGCTACATCTAGCCATAAAAATTTCCGCCAATTATCAAATTTTATATCAATATCATTTCTTGGCGGAGTTTTTTATCAACCGTATTTAGCAAGCCTTGATATGAAAATTCATGCTGTAAAAATAAAAGGAAAATATTTAACTAAATATACTGCACATTTTTTAGTTACAGCGTTACATAAGACTGTTGCTGGTTTTTCTTACGGTGATCAATTATCTAGTACTGATTTACCAAGTAAAAAAATCTTATTGCCAATTGATAAAAATGATCAACCTGATTGGCAATTTATGGAAGACTATATGAAACAAAAAAAGAAAGTTTTAATTGGTGAGTATAAGCGATACTTAACAGTTGCCCCCCCCCCCCCCCTAGAAAAAATAGATAGACCGCCAAAGTGGAAAGAATTTGTTTTATCTTATATTTTTGAAATCAAGGCAACGAGTAGCAGTATTGATAAAAGTAAATTGAACGGAAAGAGCGGGAAAATACCATACATTACTAGAACGGATAAGGATAATGGTTATGATGGCTTTATTGGAAAACAGGAAAAATATAGTTTTGATAATGGGAATGTGATTTCTGTTGGGCTGGATACACAAACTGCTTTTTATCAACCGATAGCGTTTTACACAGGCCAGAATATTCAAGTGGTTTCTAACAAATATCTAAATCGATATGCTGCGATGTTTGTAATTCTGTTATTGAAACGGTTAATGACAAAATTTAGTTGGGGTGGTAATGGGGCAACTTTGACCAGATTAAAAAGGAGCAAAATATTACTACCAGTTGCCAAATCCGGCGAGCCTGACTATGAATATATGACCAACTATATGCGTCGCTTGGAAAGGAAACAACTAAAATGCTATGTGGATTATTTAACAAGTTGATTAAAGTTTTACTTTCAGCCACTCCGCTGTTTTTTGAGCGTTCAAATTCAAAATATTTTCCGGCTTGATGCCCTGTGCCAGAGCGACTGACATGGCTTTAGATACTTCACCGACCCGCGCGGCGACATGCGCGTCAGAATTGATGACCACCGGCATATTGTGTTCTCGCAAGATGCGCATAATTTCCAGACAGTTGTTGTACGAGCCGTGCCGCGCGAGGCCAAAAGAGGCGGTGTTAATTTCCACCAGCTTGCCGTATTCCTGCGCGGCGGCGATGACGGTTTCGTAGTCCAGCTTAAAGATCGGATTTTCAATATGGCCGAGAATATCCACATGCTGATTGGCAATGACCCGCAGGTACATTTCGGTATTTTGTTTTCTGCTCAAATCTTCCGGCGTGGTCACAGCGTGCGCGGACGCCACCACCACATCGAGCGAGGCCAGCATTTCCGGCTCCAGATCCAGCGCGCCGTTTTTGGCAATGATATTGACTTCCGCGCCGCGCAGGATCCGCACGCCGTGCAGATATTCCGGCAAAGCGCGCAGATTGTAAAAAAAATACTCATGCGCTCCGCCCGGCATCTGCGGCGCGTGATCGGTGATCGCCAGGATTTTTAAGCCGCGCTGTCTGGCGGCCAAAGCCATTTCGTCTATGGTAGAGTAAGCGTGCCCGCTGCCAATACTGTGTGTGTGCAAATCTGCTCTGATTTTCATTAAAATTGGCTACTGTGCTTCGGCTAGCTTGCTCAGTATCTCGTCGGGAACATCCGCGTTGTGGCTGACTTTTTGCACGTCGTCCACTTCCTCGATTTTTTCCACGAGATTGAGAATTTTACCGGCGGTATTTTCCTCGCTTACCGCAATGGTGTTGTCGGCAATGAGCGTGATCTCCGCGTTGTCGATGGCCAGACCGGCGGCTTCCGCGGCTTTGACGCATTGGTCAAAATCCGCCGGCTCGCAGGTCACTTCAAGCGCGCCATCGCCGTAATCTTTGATATCTTCCGCGCCGGCGTCGAGCAAAACTTCCATGAGTTTGTCTTCCGTTACTTTTGCCGCGTCAAATTCCAGCAGACCTTTTTTGTGAAACATAAAACTGACCGAGCCCGGTGTGCCCAGATTGCCGCCGTTTTTTTCCAGCGTGGAGCGTACCAGTGAAGCCGTGCGGTTGCGGTTGTCGGTCTGACATTCGATCAGCAGGGCTATGCCGCCCGGCGCGTAGCCTTCGTAAGTGACGTTCTCGATGCCGCCTTCTTTGCCGGCGCCGCGCTCGATCGCGCGCTTGATATTGTCATTGGGCATGTTGACTTTTTTGGCCTGCTCGATCGCCATGCGCAGGCGGGAATTCAGCGCGGGGTCGGCATTGCCGCCTTCTTTGACCGCGGTGATGATGTCCATCGCCGCTTTGGAGAACGCCTTGCCTCTGACCGCGTCAGCTTTGCCTTTGGTGTATTTGATCTTGCTCCATTTATTGTGCCCGGACATTTTGGCCTCCGTAAGAATTTTTAAGAGGATTCATTATGCAACGAATTATGCCGGCAGACAAGAGTATCCGGCGAATTAACCAGCTTCTAACGCCGCCACTTCCGCCGCTTTTCTGGCGACAGCCGGATCGAGGTCTTCAGGATTTAGCCCCAGCAGATCAGTGATAGCCCGACGCAAAGCCGGCGGCAGTTTGAAGCCCGCCAATTCTTCGCGGCGTCTTTCCAAAAGTTTTATTTCTTTTTCTTCTTGAATATTTTTCTCGCGGATGAAATCAGTGATTTCTGCGGAGAGCTCAATTATTCTGGTTATATATTTATTTATAGTGTCGCTGGAAACATTGTTATTTAAGAAACGCTGCATCCTTGCCCATTCTTTGGCTTCCGACGGGACGGTCAATAATTGTAAAAATTCGGTGTACTCACCGGCTAACTGAGCCAGCACGGTATTGTTGAATTTTTTATTTTCCTCGGATAAAGAACTGTAATCCATTATTAAACGGAATTGAATATTAAAAGCAATTCTCCCTAATATAATGTGCCCTGTCTCGCTGGTCTCGTCTGTTATTGCTTCCAGGTAAAAGACGCGAAAAGAATCCACAATCGTGTTGACATGCACCGATTTATTGTCCGCTGCCCAGGTAAAAGCGTCTTCACCGCTCCGCAAAAGCCTGCTCCGTTCCTCTCTTGCGGCCGCGGTGTCAGGTCTACCCCGCAGCCTATGTAAATCCAACAGGGTTTGCTCTAAATCAGGAATGAAACTTTCAACTCCATGTTTGTGTTTGAGTTCGGCGAAAAATTGCTCTCTTTCAGCAGCCAATTCGCTATGGAATCCATTGCGGGTATTGCTTGAAGCGACACGTTCAACTAAGGACACTTGCTTGAGTAACATTAACATATTCCACGATCCTTTCTTACCATTCTAACATAAACAGTCAAAGACTTGCACTCGCTTTATTCTATTAATATATCGTAACTTCTCTATAATCGTTTCATTTTTTTTCTTGTGCAGTCCGGCGGAAAATATTATAATTTTAGAGATGCTGTCCAAACTCGATCAGGCCATTGTTAATTATCCCGATTTTCCGGTCAAAGGCGTGCTTTTCCGCGATCTGAACCCGATTTACAAACAACCGGAGCTGTTCAAGGGTTTGGTGCGGGAATTCAGCCAAAAAGCGCAGACTCTGGGGATTTTTGACTATATAGCCGGTATCGAAGCCAGGGGATTTATTCTGGCCGCGGCGCTGGCTTACGAGCTGGGCTGTGCTTTCCTGCCCGTGCGTAAAAAAGGCAAACTGCCCGGCAAGGTGCATACCGTGACCTATCAACTCGAGTACGGCAAGGACAGCTTGCAGGTTCAGGAAGATAACGATTTGCGCGGCGCGAAAGTCCTGATCGTCGATGATGTGTTCGCCAGCGGCGGCACAATGCGCGGTGTGCTGGAGCTTTTCCGTAAATGCGGCGCCGAGCCGTCTTTTGGCGTGATCCTGGATATCAAGTTGAGCGACAGACAGGCTTTGGGGGCGCCCAATTTTGCGCTCTTCTGATCTGGGCGTCATTATCGCGGTGCGCGACGAGGCGGCGGCCATCCTGGCCAGCGCCGCTTACGGCTGGGTAAAAGAGGGCGACGGCGCGTATTACTCAGCGGCGAAGAAAATAATTCTCAAGGTCTGCGGTATTGGCAAAGCGAACGCGGCATTTGCGCTGGGGCAAATATTTGACCGTGTTGACGAAGTGATTATGTTCGGCACATCGGGCGGTCTGGGGCAGGAGAAGATCGGCGACCTGTATCTCTGCGCGGAATTTGTCGAGCACGATATGCTGGCCACGACACTCGGTGTGGAGCCGGGAGTGACGCCTTTTTCCGGCATGAAGTCGGCGGTGATCTCTTGCGCCAACCCTAAAACTCTGCAAAAAATACGCGAAATTTGCCAGCGGGAAAATCTGCCGCTAAAGATCGGCCGGACTTTGAGTGGCGATCAATTTATTCACAGCAAGGAATTGGCCGAAGCCAAGGCCGCGCAATACGGCGGGCAGCTGGTCGATATGGAGTCCGCCGCCGCCGCGAAGATCTGCCAGCGGCTCAAAAAACCGTTCTGCGCTCTGCGCTACATCACTGACAACGCTGACCACAAGGCCCCGGCGAGCTGGCAAGAAAATGTCAAAATATCGGCAGGATATTTTGAGCAGGTGCTGAGAGCGCTTACGCCTATAATTTAAATATTTCCGCGTTTTGATCGATCAAATATAAAGCGCTAACAGCTTGGCCAATACTGCCGCTGAAACGATAGTCGTGTGATATAATATAAATGTTCTGGGATTCTGGAGGATAACATCATGCAAACGGCAGCTTATGGAATATACAAAGACGGACAAATATTATTTGACGAGCCTACGGTACAAGCAAATAATACGCGGGCATTGATTGTTTTTTTGAGCTCATTGCTAAAACAGAAAAACAAGCAAACTAAATTGGCTGATTTTTTTAATTTATACGGCTCATGGGAAGATAATCGCAGTGCGGATACTGTAATAAATGATATTCGCCAGAGCAGAGCGGTTAACTCCAATGTGCAATTATGAAATATTTACTGGATACCGACATCTGTGTTTATTTTCTGAATCAGAATAAAAAAATTGTAGAAAAATTACAGCGGCTGCCGGAAAAAGATTTGGCGATTTCTGTACTGACAACGCTGACCACAAGGCCCCGGCGCGCTGGCCGGAAAATGGCAAAATAGCGGCAGGGTATTTTGTGTCTTACAACACACCTTTTCTAACACCTTCACTGACCCAATTGTTGACTCTGGTCTGCCAACCGCGGCCGGAAGCGCGGAGATGCGTCAGCACATGAGGATCAAACAAAATATGCGTGTCCTGCTTGCGAACCGCCTTGGGCGACCGGCCGCGGCGGGCGACCGGCCGCATCCTGACCAGTTCCTTATCCGTCAAAAAAGGCGCATCCGGATCATCACTGGCTGGCTCGCGCTCGGCAGCTCGATCCGCCATTGCCAGCATCTCTTTGGTTAGGCCTTTTTTGGCTTTCCAGGCGTTTAATCTAATTATTGTCATAATACCTATTCCTTTCTTTTTCATTGGCTAGGCGCGCAGAAATTATTCTAGTAGCTTTTCCGCGCATTGTGTAAGCCATGAACAAAATATGCTTGCCTGTGCTGCCTATTGTTTGCAGCCTTCTTTCTCCATAATTTTTTCTGTTGTCAATCGATTCAATCCGGTGCTTGTCAGAAAATACTAACTGAGCATAATGAAAATCAAGGCCATGTTTAGCAATATTGTATTTGCATCTGTTTTCATCCCACTCAAACTCTTTCAACCAGCGCTCAAACATTACAGAATAATTA
>JAIRWS010000103.1 GCA_031268855.1 Candidatus Margulisiibacteriota bacterium
TATAGCCAATATACTATCTACAAGATAACATACTATCCATAAAATTACAAGTATATCGAGAAAAATGCCGGATTTCTTGCATCACAATACATCGAGATTATGTGTTACTTACCACAACCCAGATACGGCTCAGATAATGACGTGCTTAGGTGGCATAACTGTGATTTCATTGAATTAAAATTACTTGAATTTCAGCTTAAATAATCAACCAATTGTTTCAGGTTATTCAGATATTCCGCATAAAGCTCGCCAATCTGATAATAAGTTACTTTTATATCGGGTGATTCGTCGGTAATTTTTTTATTCTGTTCATTTTCATATAATGAAAAGATCTTTTTAGTTATAGATTCACCTTGCAATGTTTCTTTATTCAATAATGCGCCTGCCAACCTGCTGTCATCTTGCGATAGAAGGACTGTTGTTACCGCTGCCCAGCGAATCAAAAAACTATTATTGGCCAAAAGCTCTTCTATAGAAGATAAATACTGTGGATTGTAAGCGATAATTATAGCCAGAGATTTCTCTGCCATGAAAGAACTTTCTCCTTCATAATAAGGCTCGCCTACTGGATTTTGTTGTATATATTCCAGCAAAACATCAACTAGTTCTGCCACTTTATCATCAGGGATATTTACAATATTCTTTCTTAAAAAAACAACAATATCATCATCATCGATTGCTGTTTCTCTACTGCCGATGTCATTAGTGTTTTTTAGTATCTCATGAGACTGCCTTATTCCATCAAGTCTCCCCGTATTATTTTTCAGATCGATCCATTCGTCTCCAGTCTTAAAAGTAGGAAAAACACGAGTGAAAATTGAATTTAGACTAAACATATTCACTTCCATAATTCACTTTCTCCTTTTAAAGATATTCCATTTTACCATAAAAATTTATTTTTTGTGTTACCAGACAAACTTCTTATTGAAACTACATTAGGTTGATTCGCTACAATCCAAATTTCGCCACTCTTATCTGTTATTCCAGTATTATTACTATTTGGTATATTTATACCGCCACCAGAAATCATTGGTATGTCGTTGTCTTTTGTTCTGGGTATAAAAACTTTTAATTTGGGTTCTTCTTGGTTATCAACGGTTATGGTATATAACCAACCTACATATTCTTGATTATTTCTATTATTAGCAACTGTGAAATTATCATTTTCGTATTGAAACTTATATATATGCTCCATGTCAGGGTCGTCAAGAACAAAATCATCCTGTATGCCAATTCTGGCAATAAATTCTAATCTGTTCAAATAAGTGAAACTGATATTTCTACCACCTAATGTACCGCCATCCAGGTAGTCTTCCGGCACTTCTAACTTCACATTCTCAAATTTATTTTTAATATCGTTAGACGACATATTACATTCCATTGTTAGATACTCGATAATTGTTTTACCATTAGTATTTACCTTTATACCATTGATTTTTAATTGTGGATTTTCCTCGTCTCCAGCAGATGCCACTATGCTAGGATTTTCTAAGTCCGCTATATTATAAGTAATATCATAATTTATGCCGTCTGATTTAAAATTTAGTAATAATGTTCTTTGATTATTTTCAGTAGTAAGTCTCATTTCCGTCACTGGCTTAACAATTTTCATTTCCTCTCCAACCAACCTGAATCCCACCTTAAACTCACCGCTCCACTGCCCGAAATCAGGCAGTCCCTCGTTTGTCTTGCCAAATTCGGCATCGTTCGGCGGATAATGCATCACCATATCTGCAAAACTCATTAAACCCTTGTCTACATCCCCACCCGCTTCCTGTATCCGCCCGGCCATATCTTCCTGGATCAGCTTTAGAGCTTCTTTTTTGTAATCGCCGTCGAATAATTCAATATCCTCTGGAGTAAGTCCATAAATATCCAGCAAGGTTTCCATTGGCGTATCGCGCATCTCCGGCGAATTTTGCGCGGAAGTTCGCCTGATCTTCTGGACGATCTCCTGTTTTAATTGTCCAAAATCCAGATCAAACACTTTCCCGTTTTCTGGTCTGGGTTCCTCGACCCACGCTGTTCTCGTTAGCGTGGCTTCAGTTATTGCTTTGTGTGTATCTGGATCATTTCGGTCAACATCATGTGTCCTCAACGGCTGGACGGATGTGTCTCTATCCAAACCAGTATCTTTATTAACAATTTCCAACTCCACTGGAACAATAACCAAATTTAAATTAGGACGCTGACGCTCAGCAAAATCACCAAACATTCTCCATTGGTCATCAAGCGTGCCGCCAAGAAGTCCTTGCCCCATTGGCCTGGTTTCCTTGTTTTCTGTACCGGGACAATAGAACTCGTCGCTTGTTGATACGCTAATATTTTCTATTTTATAAGGTAGTTTTGTCTCTGATTTTTGTACATAACCAGGATTATTCAGCATGGCCGAGCTATAATTGTTGTTGTTTATATTATCCATAGTTTCCCCGCTCACACAAACTTTCTATTAATATCGTAGAAAGGGAATAAAATTATGTATTGATTTTTTCTGGTGCTGTGCGGCCTAGAGACAGCGTGCTCTCCTGAGGGATCCAATAAATGTCCAAAATTTTTCGGTCTAAATTAAGCCAATTATAACTGCGCTGCAATTGGATACTAAAAAAATAAAGCGGTTACACAGTTTAATTTACACTCTTGAGGATATATTTGAGCAAATTGGCGTCTCTTGAATTACTCATAAATAATCACAAATTCTTTTTTTATTTCAGCCTTAAAATCATCATCCAGTCCGTCCATAGTCACAACATCGACCTTATGCTGTAAAGTTTTTGCCAAATCTTGATAAAATCCCGACAACTCCAGCAAGGTGCGCAGTTTGCCCTTTTCAATGCAAATATCGATATCGCTTTGTAGCGTGGCTTCACCTCTGGCGTAAGAGCCGAATAGCACTTAATAATCCACGCCTATTCCTCGATCCTCAGCATCGCCAAAAACGCTTCCTGCGGGATGTCCACCGCGCCGACGGATTTCAGGCGTTTTTTGCCTTCTTTTTGTTTTTCGAGGAGCTTGCGCTTGCGCGTCACATCGCCGCCGTAACATTTGGCTGTGACGTCCTTGCGGTTGGCGCGGATAGTTTCGCGGGCGATAATCTTGCCGCCGATCGCCGCCTGTATCGGTATCTCAAACATGTGGCGGGGGATCAGCTCTTTGAGTTTTTCGCAGAGCTTGCGGCCGCGGGACTCCGCCGTGGAGCGGTGAATGATGACCGCCAGCGCGTCCACCGGTTCGCCGTTGAGCAGGATGTCCAGCTTGATCATGTCCGCCACGCGGAACTCGATAAATTCATAATCAAAAGAAGCGTAACCCTGCGAGACGGATTTTAGTTTATTGAAAAAATCCGTGACGATCTCGATCAGCGGCAGCTCGTAATTCAGGCGCACGCGCGTCTTGTCCAGATATTCCATGTCGCGGAAAACGCCGCGGCGTTTCTGGCACAGCTCCATGATCGCGCCGGTGTAAGTATTGGGCGTGATGATCACCGCTTTGACCAGCGGCTCGCGGATCGCCTCGATACTGGACACCGGCGGCAATTTGGCCGGCGAATCGATCAACAAAATTTCCTGATTGGTTTTCACCACCTCTACTTCCACCGAGGGCGTGGTGGCCAGCAGATTGAGATTGTACTCGCGCTCCAGTCTCTCCTGCACGATCTCCATGTGCAGCAGCCCCAAAAAGCCGCAGCGAAAACCGAAGCCCAGAGCGGTTGAAGTTTCCGGCTCATACTGCAGAGCCGCGTCATTGAGTTTCATCCTGGCCAGCGCCTCGCGCAGATCTTCAAACTGCTCGCCGTCCACCGGAAAAAGCCCGCAGAAAACCATCGATTTGGCCGGCTGATAACCGGGCAGCGGCTCGGCGGCCGGCGCGGCGGCGTCCGTGATCGTATCGCCAACCGTCGCATCCTCGATAGCCTTGATATTGGCAATGACATAACCCACCTCGCCGGTCGACAGCGCGTCTACCGGCCGGAGCGCCGGAGTCTTGACGCCCAGCTCCAAAATCTCATGCTCTTTGCCGGTCTGCATCGTGCGCATGATCATACCTTTGCGCAGCGCGCCTTCTTTGACGCGGATCTGCGCCACCACGCCGCGGTACTCGTCGAAATAAGAGTCAAAGATCAGCGCCTGCAGCGGTTTATTATTATCTTGCGGGCCGGGAATACGCTTGACTATCGCTTCCAGGATCTCCTGTATCCCGATACCTTCTTTGGCTGAGGCCAAAATACATTCATCGGGATCGATGCCCAGCACATCCAGCAATTCCTCCTGCGCCATATTCACATCGGCGGCGGGCAGATCGATCTTGTTGATCACCGGAATTATTTTCAAGCCCAGCTCGCGCGCCAGACCGACATTGGCCAGCGTCTGCGCCTCGATGCCCTGCGAAGCGTCCACCACCAGCAGCGCGCCCTCGCAAGCGGCCAGCGAACGCGAGACCTCGTAACTGAAATCCACATGGCCGGGTGTGTCGATGAGATTCAGCTCATAAGTCTGGCCGTCCAGAGCTTGATAGCTCAAGCGCGCGTTGTTTAGTTTGATCGTGATGCCACGCTCGCGCTCAATATCCATGGAGTCCAGCAGCTGCGCGCGCATTTCCCGCGCCGACACCGTGCCGGTCGTTTCCAGCAGGCGGTCGGCCAGAGTGGATTTGCCATGATCGATATGCGCGATGATCGAGAAATTGCGGATGAATTTTATGTCCATAAACGGCGTAATCTTACTGTAAGTACTGCTTTTTATCAAAACTCAAACTTTGCCAGATGTTGTACAACCAGCTCCGCGGCGCAAAATCATACTCCCCGATAAATTCCACTTCCTGCCCGTTGAAGCCTTTTTTGAAACGGTAAAAGCCGTGCATCGGGTGGGTTTCGTCTTTGACCAGCGGCACGCCCTGCAGATCGTAATATTTCAAGCCCGCCGCCTGTCCGCGCCGCATGATCTCCCAATGAATGAGATAATTACCCATCAGACTGCGGTATTCGCTGTCAAAGCCGCCGTACATATAGTAAGCCGTGTCTTTAAATGTAAACACGACAATGCCGCCAATGATTTTATGTTCAAATTTAGCCAGATAAATTTTAGCGAGCGGCAGGTTTTGCCAGATGTATTTATAGTAGGCGTATGGCTGCAGATCATAGTCCTGCCGCGCGGCCATTTTTTGCAGCACCCGGTAAAAACTTTGAAGCTCCGCCTCGTCCCGCAATTCATCGACCGTCACGCCTTTGCGTCCGGCCAGACGGATATTGTAGCGTGTTTTCTCGTGAAACGAAGCCAATAATTCAGCTTCGGAACGCCGCAGATCAACAAGTATAGTCGCTTTGGTCTGTAATTGTTTTTTGGTAAGACGAAAAGCATATCGATCGAGCAGGCGTTTTACGCTCTCCTCATCGTTCAGAAATTTCGGCGAAATACGCAGAAAAAACGCGCGGCGCTTTCTGGCCAGATCCCGCAAAAAAGAGAATATTTCCGCCGTAATTTCCGCGTCGTCAATATCCCACAGCGGCCCGCGCGGCGCGTAAAGTATTTTTAGGCCAAATTTGGCGCGGCTTAAAAGCGAAAAACCGGCGCAGATCTGTCCGTCTTTTTCCCGCACATACTGTCCGGCGTCCTGCCAGCCAAAAGCGCATTTCAGATCGCGCCAGTGCGTCGTCTGCATGAAATGGCCGCGCGCGGCCTGCGCGACGAAAGCGTTGTACCGCGCGGTTTCGTTCTCATTTATTTGGCGCAACATCAAGTTTATTGTAGCATGGAAAGAAGCAACCATATTATATCTGGAGCCGGCGATAGGATTTGAACCCACGACCCGCTGATTACAAATCAGCTGCTCTACCAACTGAGCTACACCGGCAAAAAGACAGTCACTATTATCTAGCACATATTTACGAAATAACAATACCTGTACCATGAACATGAAACAGCAGCCAAAAGCTGCTGTTCGCTACACCGGCAAAAACACAGTCACTATATTTGCAGAGCATTGTTACCCAGTTTGGGGGGAAAATCAACCGGCTTTTACACCTGGCCGAGTTTTTCCAGCGCTTCTTCCAGCGTGGCGGCAAAAAATAACTGCCGGCCTTGATTGGACTCGCGGATCAAATCCCGCAAGGCCTTGCTCTGGTGTTTGCTGAAATCACCAACGACAGCGGCGGCCAAACCGTAATTCACAAATTTCTGCATCACTTCGCCGGCCAGTCCGCTGCTCAAATCAAAAAAACGCGGCGCCAAAACTTCCGCGTAAAAAACCGCTTTTTGCGCGCCGGCGGCCTGCGCGTCAACCGCGATCTGCAGAGCGTCATTGCCAGAGTCTATCGGCGCGGGGAGAGTTTCGATCACGGCTATGTTGTTAATAATGTTCATTTTGCCCACGCTTGTGAAGTTTTAGTAATACCTGGCGCAGGGGCGCCAAGCGCCCAGTGCATCAATGGTGATAATTTGCGCGTTTCTCAATACGCGCAAATTAATACTTGGCGCAGGGGCGCCAAGTGCCCAGTCGCGGAATTGAACCACGGACACAAGGATTTTCAGTCCTCTGCTCTACCAACTGAGCTAACTGGGCAGAAATACAGCCACTATTATCTATCACATACTTACAAAATGACAACAACTACACAACGCTACATGAAACCATAGCCGTCAGGCTATGGTTCGCTAACTGGGCATGGTTAGGATTCTATAATCAAACGCATTTTTTGTAAAACTCTATAGTAAAAAATCCCCGCATACTCTTTCAGTCCAGCAAAGCTGTCTTTGAGGCAGTCCGCATTCGGGAAAATATCGTACCAGCGATATGGCTCTCCGTCATAACTAAAATCGCAGGGCAGAGGCCGCGGCTGCAGGCCGAGGCTCTCCGCGATCAGCATCGCCCGTGGCAGATGCGCGGCGCTGGTCAGCAGGCCGGGCTTTTGCAGCTTATATTTTTGCAAATATTTTTTGGCGTTCTCCAGATTTTCCTGCGTGTTGCGGCTTTGATCTTCTTGAATAATCTTAGCCGGCGGCACCTGCCAGTCCGCCAGCGCCGCCGCCAGCACCGCGCTTTCTTTGACGCCGTCCCCCAGCGGATCGCCGCCGCAGACAATGAGCGGCACGGGTTTCTGACGGTAAATCCTGTAGGCCGCGTGAAGCCGTTGCAGCGAAGCGTCGCTCAGCTCGCCGCGGGGAGAAACGCCGCCACCCAGCACGATCAGCGCGTCGATCTGCGGCTCCGGCGCGCGCGGATATTTGGTCTCCAGCGGCACAATGATCCTGTCGCGGCCAGGCTTGACCGAGAGAAAATAAATCGCCGCGCAGGAAAGGATCAGCAAAAAAACGCAGGCGCGCCGCTTATTGCTGAGCGCCGCAGCCAAACCTAAAAGCAGCAGCAGCAAGAACAATCCGGGGGAAAGCAGCGACCAGGTGAAAATTTTGCCGAGGATGAACATGGCCTTATGTTATACCATTCGGTAAAAGCTGACAAAAGAATGCACGAAATTTACCGTTACGATCGTGTTCTTGCTAAACATTGCTTCATTATTTTTTATTGTTTAGTTTTATTATCGTCACACCACTTTTGATACTCTTTATTAAGGCCGATATATTCATCCAGTAACTGTTTTTCTTTAATCCAGAGCTGTCCCCAAAAAACTCGCCTTAGATATTCCTTTTTATCATCATCCAATTTGCTTTTATATATGGCAGCGTGGTCTATATCGTGAAATATCTTGCTGTCAATAATTTTTATTTGCAGTTCATAACACATATGCGCGCTGGGGCCCGGCATGGTGGGATGCGAAAGTCTTAGTATATATTTCACATCTCGATAAGGCCTGTCTTTTTTGTTTTCAAAATAAAGATTTTCCTCCTCCAAAACAAGGTCTCTAGGAATAGTCGCTTTAATTAAATTCATCACATTTTCAATAGAAAAATAATCCTCGACAGCAATACAAGCGCCGGTAATGTCTGTAAGATCAGAAAGTAATATTTTCCGTTTATATCTTTCCTCATAGTCTTCCATTTTCTCTATAATGCTATCCACACTTTTAATCCGCGGCAAAAATAACTGCGGAGGAACATTAGGATTGAGTGGATGATGCTGGGACAGCCAAAAAACACGGCTTAAAACAGCTAACTCTGCCTGGCTCAAGTATCTGGACAAAGTTGACGAAAGTTCATTCAGTTGCCTAATTGCCGCAACGGTACTTTGAAATTTTTGAAATTTTAGACCGAGACCACGATAGCCGACAACATATTTGATTTCTTTTTCTTTCAATATGTTTTTTACTTCATCGGAAGGAGATTCCATCAAGGGCAGCCAGAAAAAATCCTTCGCTCGTTCTTGCAGTTCACGCAATACCCAATTAAGCGGTTGAATGTGTTTGTACACCAAGTTGTCTTTATTAATAAAATAACACATAAATAGACTATTCGGGTCTTTTGCCGCTTCTTTTATATCTGCAATTGACATGTTGTATATATAAGTACGCAGAGCACCGTCAGCTCTCCGATCGTTTATAAATTGTTCCTTATTATTTTGATAATCGCCAGGTTTTAAAAGCGGTCCATAATGACTATCACAGTCACGACTCTGTACTTTAGCGCATCTGCCGTGGTATTCACTGCCGTGATCTGTATACAATCTTTCAGCCACAGGGATTTGAGTTATACGATCACATATATAGCGGGCATATTGATGGCCGTGTAGTTTTTTAGCGAATTCGGTTTTAGCCCGTAAAACCTGCGTAAATGCTAAACGAGCTTCATCCAGATGGGGATACCGATGTTGTTCTAACCCGATCATTATATAATCCAATTGGTGGGGGGGGGCCATTCCCTCTCCAAACGCTTTTAAAACCATTGCTAACCTCGCTGTTACTTTATAATTATTATAATTATGCCATCATATTATGTATATATATCGTAACTATCCGCCAAAAGTTGCAGCCAGCATAATTTTATGATACCCTATGGGGGTATATAGCAAGGAGCTTTTATGAAAATCATTTTAAACATCGGTGGCATGTCCTGCGCGGCCTGCGCCAGAGCGGTCGAAACAACCGTCGCCAGACTGGAGGGCGTGCAAAGCGCCGCCGTCAATCTGGCCACGGAAAAAGCCGTGATCGTCTACGACCCGCAGCAGATCGCTCCAGCCAGGATACAGGCCGCCATCGAAAAATTGGGCTATCAAGTGCTGGCCAAACCGCCGGAAAAAGGCGAAGCCAGCCGCGCGCTACGGCGTAAATTTTTCCTCGCCGCGGTCTTCACGCTACCGCTGCTCTATCTGGCGATGGGGCCGATGCTTTTCCCCAATATTTATCTGCCCGAAATTATTCACCCGCAGCGGCATGCTCTGCGCTACGCTCTGGCGCAGCTGGTTTTGGTACTGCCGATCATTCTGGTCGGCTATAAATTTTACACCAGCGGTCTGCGCGCCCTGTGCCAATTCCGCCCCAATATGGACTCGCTGATCGCGGTCGGCACCGCGGCGGCTCTAGCCTATAGTATATACAATGCATATACATTGTCATACGGCAGCCCGCACGCCGCTCACGCGCTGTATTTTGAAACAGCCGGCGTCATTATCACACTGGTCTTGCTAGGCAAAACTCTGGAAGCCGCCGCCAAAGCCCAGGCCTCCAGCGCCATACAAAAACTGTTGAAACTCGCGCCGCCGACCGCGCTGGTCGTGCGCGGTAAACAGGAAAGCGAGATCCCCGTCAGCGCGGTACAGATCGGCGACATAATTATAGTCAAGCCCGGCGCCAGAATACCCGTTGACGGAGAAGTGACCGACGGCCGCTCCGCTGTCGACGAATCCCTGCTGACCGGCGAGAGTCTGCCGGTGGAGAAAAAAACCGGCGGCGCGGTTTACGCCGGCACGCTGAATACGACCGGCCTGCTGGAATTCCGCGCGGGGAAAATCGGCGAGACCACCGTGCTGGCGCAGATCATCAAGCTGGTCGAAAACGCTCAAAACTCCAAAGCGCCGATCGCCAGTCTGGCCGATATGGTGTCCGGTTATTTTGTGGCATTTATTTTGCTCGGCGCGCTGCTGACCGGACTGGGCTGGCTGATCTTTACGCGCGACACGGCCGCGGCTCTAACCAACGCCGTCGCCGTGCTGGTCATCGCCTGCCCCTGCGCTCTGGGGCTGGCCACGCCGACAGCGCTGACGGTCGGCGCCGGCAAAGGCGCGGAATACGGCATCTTGCTCAAGAGCGGCGCGGCTCTGGAAAACGCGCGGCAGCTCGACACGATCATTCTGGACAAGACAGGCACTTTGACCGCCGGACAGCCCAGGGTCACCGATATTTTTCCGGCAGCTGGCGTGGCTGGAGACTATCTCCTGCAAACTGCCGCCGCGGTGGAAAAAAATTCCGAGCACCCGCTGGCCCAGGCCATAGTACGGCGCGCGCGGGAAAGAAACCTGTTGCTCTCCAGTGTCACAGAATTCACCGCCGCGCCGGGCCGCGGCATTCAGGCCAGGCTCAACGGCAGCGCCGTGCTGGCCGGCAATTTTGTTTTCATGGCCGAGCATAATATTTCCACAGCGGAATTATCCGGCGCGGTAGACCAGATCGTGGCGGAAGGCAAATCTTCTATATATGTGGCGCGCGACGGCCAGCTCCTCGGCATGCTCGCGCTGGCCGACACGCTACGGCCGGAAAGTCAGGCGGCGGTGGCGCGGCTCCAGAAAATGGGACTGCACGTCATTATGCTAACCGGCGACAATAAAAAAACCGCAGCGTTGATCGCCCAGCAGGTCGGCATAGTCGATTACCGGGCGGAAGTCCTGCCGCAGAATAAGCTCGACGAACTGCGCAAAAATCAGATCCTGCGCAAAAAAACGGCTATGGTCGGGGACGGCATCAATGACGCGCCAGCTCTGGCGCAAGCGGATGTCGGCATCGCGCTCGGCTCCGGCGCCGACGTGGCTATCGAATCCGCGGATATAGTCATCCTGCGTAATAATCTCTCCGCCGTGCCGGCCGCTATCGAATTGAGCCGCCGCACGCTCCGCAATATTAAACAAAATCTCTGCTGGGCTTTTGGCTACAACATAATTTGTATCCCGCTGGCGGCGGCCGGCCTGCTCAACCCTATGCTCGCCGCCGCGGCGATGAGCTTCAGCTCGGTGTCGGTGGTGCTGAACGCGCTGCGGTTGAAAAGGGTTAAATTAGC
>JAIRWS010000104.1 GCA_031268855.1 Candidatus Margulisiibacteriota bacterium
GAGATTTTCCAGAGTCTGATTATAATCCGCCGCGTAAGCCTCTTTACCGGATAAATAATTTTGTTTCTTATTTTCAGCAGTCTCAGCCAGCTTCGCATCCGTTGTCGGCGCCTCACCTGTCGCTATTTCCCCATCCGGCGTTCGGTATTTGTAGCGTGCCATAAACATACCCCCTTTTTAAATAACTACTAACATATTATACAGCATATATTCTATGTGTCAAATATTAAAAAATATTTGACAAAAGATATACTAAAAAATAGAGGTAGTCCGCATGAATGACATCCAGCAACTCAAAGAGCATATTGGCCAGCGGCTGAAAGATTTAAGAACCCAAAAAGGGTTTACTCTGGAATATGTGAGTTTGGATTTGGATATATCTTTTTCTAATTATCTTTATATGGAAAAAGGCACGCGCGGCGCGCCCAAGCTGGAAATGCTTTGCAAACTGGCGGATTTTTACGGCGTGCCAGTGGATTATTTCTTTCAAGACTATGCGCCAACCAGTCGACATCCTTTGCCGCAACGCAATATTACCGAAAGAAAATTATTATCCGAGTTCCGCAAATTAAATCTTGAGAAAAAAAACCTAGCCGTCCGCGTGCTGAGAGTGTTCGGGCGGGACTAACGGCGGTATTTTGGCAACACAGAAATTATAAATATTTTGCGCTTTTTGTATGGCGCTTTTAGCGTTTAGCTCATCGGTTTCTAATTCATTGGGATAACGGGCTGAAATCCCATAAGGCGTTAAATCCTTGCAACTGCTAATAATGGTTTCAAATGAACTGTCATATTCCGCGCACAATCTGCATAATTCCGGCAAATTATGTATCTTCGGCGGCTCCACATCTTTCCAGACCAAAAATCCTTTTAAGGCTTTTTCCGCACACTGCTGGCAATGATAGCAGGCTATTTCTATTTGTTTAGGCCGTAAATCCTCAAATAAGCATTTTGCGGAAATTAAATCATTGTCGGCGAAGCGGAACCATTCTTTAACGAAATCAATTAGGCCCATACAGGAGGATCCCTTCGCGTACAATTTTCCGTTCCAGCGTCGGGAAAACACTTCTTTCTTTGAAACGGGTTTTATAATTGGCCAAAAAATCTACTGGCTTCCTGATTTCACCGCTAAAATCACGCTCTATTTTCTGCATTGCTTCCAGCGGCTTAAGTTTGGAGTCATCGGGCAGCACCACATAAAAATCGTAATCGCTATCGGCATGGGGAACACCATACGCATACGAGCCAAACAAATAAATTCTCTCGGCGGATACACTTTTCAGTATCGAGTCTTTGACAGCGAGTATCTCGTCATTTATCGCTATATCTTTTGTTTCTTCTTTATGCCGGCCTGTCATTTTAACGCCTCTGTTTAATTATACACGAAACCCGCTCAACAGTCCTTATAGGCCAGCCCCAGTTCCTCGCCCTGCGGTACGCCAGCTTTGTACACGCCATCAAAACAGCCCTGACAAAAACCAAAATCTTTAAGGCCGATCGCCTCACGCATAGCCGCGAGCGATAAATAACCGAGCGTGTCCGCGCCAAGTTTGCGGCAGATCTCCGGCACGGAATAATTGGCGGCGATAAGCTCAGATTTGAGCGGCGTGTCGATACCGTAATAACACGGACTGATGCTGGGCGGCGCGGAAACACGGAAATGTACTTCCCGCGCGCCGTTGTCACGCAGGAGCTTGACCAGCTTGGCCGAAGTCGTGCCGCGCACGATCGAATCGTCCAGCAAAACCACCCGCCGCCCGGCCAGCACTTCCGGCAGAGGATTGAGCTTGAGTCGCACACCCAGCTCACGCATACTCTGCGAGGGATTTATAAATGTGCGCCCGACATAACGGTTTTTGATCAAACCCTCTTCATAAGGAATGCCCGACGCTTTGGCAAAACCGACCGCCGCTGGCACGCCGGAGTCCGGCACCGGTATCACCACATCAGCCTCGACAGGATGTTCCCGGAAAAGCAGTTCGCCGAATTTTTCGCGCGCCTTGTAAACATTGCGCCCCGCGATGCAAGAATCCGGACGGGCAAAATAAATATATTCAAAAACACACGCAGCCGAAGGCTGCGCGCCGGCATATACAATAGAAGACGCCACGCTGGCGGTCAGCACAACGATCTCGCCCTTGCGGACTTCGCGCACGAGCGCCGCGCCGGTAATATCCAGCGCGCAGGATTCCGAAGCCAGCACATAACCGCCGTCATTGGCCAGCGCGCCAAAACACAAAGGACGAATGCCGTAAGGATCACGCATGCCGACAAGCTGATCTTTAGTCAACACCACCAGCGAGAACGCGCCCTGGAGTTTGGGGGCGATCGCGGCCAAAGCGGCGGCGGCGTCACCTTTGTAATTTTTGGCCAGCAGGCAGCCGATAATCTCCGAGTCAGAAGACATTTGCAGCTCAGCGCCGCCGCTCTCCAGCTCAGCGCGCAATTCCGCCGTGTTGACTAAATTGCCGTTGTGCGCCAGCAGAGCTGTTTCACCGCCGGGCAGCGGCACCACGATCGGCTGGGCATTTTTGATCTGTGACGCGCCGGTCGTCGAATAACGCACATGCCCGACCGCCTGCCGCCCCGGCAGGCTCTGAATAATATTTTCCGTGAAAACCTGCGGCACCAGCCCCATGCCTTTGTGATAATGCACCGCGCCTTTGTCGTCAAACGCGGCAATACCGGCCGACTCCTGACCGCGATGCTGCAAAGCATACAGGCCAAAATAGGCCAGCTTGCTGGCTTCACACTGCCTGCTAATAATGCCCAACACGCCGCACATAATTATTTCCCGCTCAAAAGTTTTGGTATCGCGTTGTAATATTTATCCGCCATTTTAGCCACGGGCAGATCGAACAGCTTTTCGCCGTCCACGGCCACGCTAAAATTTTCAGCCCGCACTTTACCGATCGACCGCGCCAGCACGCCGTGTTTGGCCGCCAATTTTTGAAAATCAGCCAGTTTGTCCGGAGTAATAGCAACAACAGCCCGCGCCTGCGTCTCCGCAAAAAGCAAAGCGTCCAGCCGCAGTTTGCCGGACAGGAGCTGTATTTCCGCGCCCCGGCCGGAAACACTGGACATTTCCGCCAGCGCGACCAGCAAGCCGCCCTCTGACAGATCATGCGCGCTATTTAGCACGCCCTGCTCAATGCCGTCGATCAAAAATTCCTGTAGTTGTTTTTCCTGGCGCAGATCAACACGCGGCGGCAGTCCGGCTTCCATATCGTGCCGCAGTTTCAGATATTCCGTGCCGCCGATGGCGTTGCGCGTCTGGCCGATCTGAAAGATCAGATCGCCGGTATTTTGCAGCCGCATGGTAACCCGCGGCGTATCCGGCGCGATAACACCCGCCAGACCGATCACTGGCGTCGGGTAAATCGGACCCAGCGAGGATTCGTTGTACATGCTGACATTGCCAGAAATGATCGGCGTGTCAAAAGCGCGGCAGGCATCGGCAATACCCTGACAAACGCGGCGCATGCTCCAAAAATTTTCCGGCTTTTCGGGATTGGCGAAATTTAAACAATCAGTGGCGCCGAGCGGCCGCGCGCCCACGCAGGCCAGATTGCGCGCGGCTTCAGCCACGGCCGCGGCTCCGCCGGTGTAAGGGTCAAGATAAGCGTAACGCGCGTTACAGTCCGTGGTCAGGGCGATCTTTTTGTCCGAACCTTTTAGGCGGAGCACGGCGGCGTCCGCCGCCCCCGGCGCCACGACCGTATTGGTCTGCACCATGTGATCGTACTGCTCGTAAACGCAGCGTTTGCTGGCAATATTCGGCTCGGCCAGTAAAGCCAGCAGTGTTTCCGCCGCCTGGTCTCCGGGCAGATCCGGTAAAGTTTCGATCTTGACTTCCTGCACTTCTTTTAAATAGTACGGCTCGGCCTCCGCGCACTCGTACACCGGAGCGTCATCGGCCAGCGAACGCGCCGGCGCTTCAGCCACTATTTCATTCTGAAAAATACAGCGCAGTTTATCGCCCTCTACAATTTCACCGATCTCCACCGCGTGCAGTCCCCAGCGGCTGAAAATGTCATAAGCAATTTGCTCCCGGCCTTTTTCGACGATCACGACCATGCGTTCTTGCGACTCGGACAGCAGCATTTCGTATGGTGTCATATTTTTTTCGCGCTGCGGCACCTTGTCGAGGTAGAGATCAATGCCAGAATTAGAGCGGCCGGCCATTTCGCTGGTGGAAGAAGTCAGCCCCGCCGCGCCCATGTCCTGCATGCCAACCACGACGCCAGTTTTTATCAATTCCAGACAAGCCTCCAGCAAAACTTTTTCTTTGAAAGGATCGCCGACCTGCACAGAGGAACGCTTTTCCTCGGTCGCTTTGGAAATCTCGACCGAAGCAAACGTCGCGCCGTGAATGCCGTCACGCCCCGTGTCCGCGCCGACATACAGCACTTTGTTGCCCAGACCCGCCGCTTTGCCGCGCACGATCGGCCCGTACAATTCAGCGACAGGCTCGTCGCCGGACTGCACCACGCCAACGCACATCGCGTTGACCAGAATATTTGTGCCGTAAGAATCCGAAAAATAAATCTCGCCGCCGACAGTCGGCACGCCGATACAGTTGCCGTAGCCGGCGATGCCGCCCACCACGCCGTTGAAAAGATAATTCATGCGGGGATGATCCGGCCCGATACTGCCGAAACGCAGAGAATTGAGCGAGGCGATCGGCCGCGCGCCCATCGTAAACACATCGCGGATAATGCCGCCCACGCCGGTCGCCGCGCCCTGATACGGCTCAACCGCCGAGGGATGATTGTGCGACTCGATCTTAAAACTCAAAGCCAGCCCGCCGCCGATGTCCACGATACCGGCGTTCTCGCCCGGCCCTTGTAGCACATATTTGCCAGTCGTCGGAAATAATTTAAGCAGCGGCTTGGAATGTTTATAACTGCAGTGTTCAGACCACAGCACCGAGTACATGCCCAGTTCGGCGATAGACGGGTGGCGGCCAAGGATTTTTTTAATGCGGCCGTATTCTTCGTCGGTCAGGCCGTGCTCTCGAATGACCTTCTTGCTAAAAGCTTTGGTGTCCGCGATAGTCCGGTTAAAATTAAAATCCAAACGTCTGCTCCCGTATCCGCGTCGAAGAAATATCCCGGCCGGTGTCTTCGATCAGATAAATTTGGTCTAAAAACTTTTCCTGCTCCGCAAACATTCGCTCGATCCGGGTAAAATCACAGCCCGGCCGAAAAACCACAATGAAGCGCGTCAAAGCCAATAATTTAGCCGGTTCTTTCCAGGTAAATATTTTCTCGAACGCATCGGTGCCGATTATATAGTACAAGTCGGCGTCTGTAAAATCCGGGCGCTTTTTTAATTCGGCCAGCGTGTCCACCGCATAGGACAAGCCGCCGCGCTCGATTTCCGCCAGACAAATATCCAGATCGGCGTAGGGACGTATCGCGCGGCGCAGCAATTCCAGGCGTTCGGCGGCGGAATGTCGCGGCTGAGCCTTGTGCACGGCCCGACCGAGCGGCAAAAAATAAACCCTGTCCAAATTCAGCTCTCTTTGCGCCAGACAAGCGATATGGAGATGCCCTTCGTGCACCGGGTCAAACGCGCCGCCGAAAATACCGAGTTTTTTAGTCATGTCAAAGTATAATACATTTTAAAAAATACGCCGCCGCGGCCAACGCTTGTTTTCCCGAATAAATTAGGATATAATAAGGGCAGTTTAAGGACAGAAAGGAGTACATAATTATGCTACCGATAATGACCAAAGCAATTCCAATTACGGAACTAAAAAAGACTAACGAGATTTCCAAATACTGCCACGAGGTAAATGAGCCGGTGATCGTCACCAAAAACGGCTACAGCGATCTGATCATTATGAGCGCGGAAATTTATGAACGCGAGATGTTCAAGCAGGATGTTTATTTGAAGCTGGCTGAAGCCGAGGCCGAGTACCAGTCCGGCGCGCCGCTGATGCCATTTGATAAAACTCTTAAAGAAATACGGGCTAAAATAAATGCCTCTAAATAAGCCCAAGATACTACCTACGGCGCATAACGACATTCAGCAAATCGTCGATTATCTTTTAGCCAACAACAAACAAGCGGCGGCAGCTTTTTCTCAAGCCCTAGACCGCGCGCGGGAACAGCTAGTTTTATTTCCCGAAAGCGCGCCGATCTCTACGGATGTCCGTCTGGCCGGCGAAAAATACAGAGCTCTGGTTTTGGTTTATGATTATTTGTTATTTTACAAAATCCACAAGCAGACCGTGGTTGTCTACAGAGTCCTCAATGGCAAACGGAATTACAGAGAGTTCGTCTAAATATTTAGGCCATTTTTTTAATATAGATCACCGTGTAATACGCCGGCTCAACATTGACCGTAATCGGAACCGGAGGGTTTTGTCCCACAGTCCCAGTTTCGGTAATTCCTGTATAGGCGGATTGATTTACGGCGGTAGCATCATTATTGGTGGCAGATGTATTCTGGTTAGCGGCAGTTGCCGCCTGATTAGTAGCCGTCGTCCCAGAAACTGTTACAGCCATTGTCGCTGTAGAAAATCCATTTCCGGGAGCATAACTTGCGTAAGCTATACCATTGTCATTGCCTAATTGTACGCGCGTGCCGCTATAAGACGCTGGATGACTATGAGAATCCTGCGCATGATTGTGCGGATTCTGTGTATGGCTGTGCGGCTGCTGCGAGTGAGTGTGAGGATTTTGATTATGCGTATGGCCGCTATCCGTAATACTGTGCTTATGGCTCGGCAGATTAGCCTCGCTTAGAGTTATGCTCAAACTATCGTTACTTCCGCCGGAGGCGCCGCTGGAAGTCCCGCCGCGGATAAATCTATCTTTTAAATCCGG
>JAIRWS010000105.1 GCA_031268855.1 Candidatus Margulisiibacteriota bacterium
AGACCAAGCGTTAAATTTTGCCTGCGGCAAAAACACCTCACCAGTCTGTCGCTTACGCGACAGCCAGCCTCTCCTTACCAAGGAGAGGCAGCAGCGGCAGCTGCGGTGAGGTGTCTCGCTGCCGTGAGACGCGCCAGACATGCCTGTCCCTTTAGCTCATATAAAACCATACACTCCAGTCGGTGAGCGGAATATCCTACGGATATGTTGGCGAACCGACACCACAGACAGCGAAGCCTGCGGATACGCTGGCGAAGCCGTCATACCATAAAAAAACAGCCCCGTTTTTACACGGGGCTGAAATTTCTCAAACGGTATTTTATTTACCGTCAGAATTTAGAACAGATAGGTGTAGAACAATGCCGTCGTCGTCGAGTCAGTCGTGTCAACTCCCAGTACATCTTTGCTGTTCTCGATACCTACGCCGACAGTGCCCACCTTGGCAAAGCCCGGAGTCCACAACAGGTTTATACCCAGAGTGGTGTTATCATTGCCCTTGACGAGTTTGTCATCGTCGTCCAGAGTAGTGTTGCTGCCCACTGTTCTTATATAATCACCATCTTCATTCTTCACAACCTTACTGCCCTTGGCCCAGTTAATGTAGCCCTGCACTTGAAACTCACTGTAAACATAATCAGCAGCCAAACCAAAGCCGTGATAGGCTTGCAGATTTGATTCCACCGCGTCACCGACATCATTGCCTTTGTTGTCAAACGCCTGATAATCGATCTTGCCACCCCAGTTGTAAACATAAGTGCCAGCGACTTCCAGAGCGTCGGTTACCTTGTAAACATAGCCCAGCGCGGTTTCCGCCGGAATGAAATCATTATAACCAGAGCCGCCATTGGTCTTAGTCTTGGTCTTACTACCACCACTAGTTCGGGTTAAGGTTATATCGCCACCAACAAACTTACGCTCCGTGCCGAGGGTCTGACCCACCACTAGAGTTTGGTTGGCGTCGATAGCCTTAGCCACGCCAAGACCCAGCGTCAGATAAGTGTCATATTTGGCAGACGATTCAGTAACTACTTTAACACCGCTAAGGTTGTCTTTTACGGTCTCTTTAGAATTGCTGGCCGGAGAGTTAATGCCCAGATTGACGCCGCCGATGAGCCCGCCGATAGTCGGGAGATCGAAATCTCTGGCCACGGACAGATTGAGAGCGTAACCGGTAGCGCTGTATGCCTTGGTGTCTGTCTGCTGTAACGTGGATTTATTGTGGTCGGTCCACTCTTTGAGTATTGTACTTGGTTCGTCGAGCGCGCCTACGCCAGTGTTCAGACCAACTGTATACCAGTAATCCGAAATAGAGTCAGTGTAGGAAAACCACAGGCCTTCCAGACCGGAGTCAGTATACGTGAATTTCTCACTATCACTCGCTTTCCATCCCGAAACGTCGGCGGTTTTGCCCAGCAGAGAAAACCCCGCGTCGATCCTCTTTTCATTTTTCCACACAGCCGGAATCGCCGGATTGTCCTGCAGTCCCAGACCGCCTACGCCGTCCAGCACCGTGGCCAGACCGAATGCCGCTAAAATTGTTGCCGCAATTATAACTTTCTTCATTGAAATACCTCCCGTAATTTTTTTTGAAAATACTGTTTGCCTAACCGTGAATTATCCTAGAATTTTGTGCGCGCATCACCACCTTTTAAATTACAAAATCAACTCTGACTTACCCGCAACTCATTTACGGGACTAAAATTAGCATTTTCCACCGGTCAAGTCAACACATATTTTTAACCGAAAATACCCGAAATATTAACCAAAGGTATTCTCGACGCGACCGGCTTTTCGTTTAACGCTACCACACTGGCGGCAAGTTTATGTCTGGCGGAAATGGGGCTGGTAGCATAAAATCAGGCAACAAACCAGAAAGGAATAGGATGCCTGAAAATAAAAACAAGGCTTTTATCAAAACAAAAATTGGCAAAGTTGATAATTGGTCAATAGCACAAGCCAAAAAAGTTGGTATTGATATTGAGGGATATGACCATGAAGTAACATCTGATTTTTATGAACATATAGAAAAACATAAAAATGTTCAGGAAGAAAACAATCGTGGAAACATAGCCATCACAGATGAAGATATAAGAAAAATACCAGAAATTATTGAACAGGTTGATTATGGAGTATTTGGTTTTAGGAGGGATAACGAATATAGAATCATTTATGCAAAGCATTTTAAGGACGGCACCTCTCTTTATTTTGAGGAAATATTATCTGGCAAGAAAAACAAAACTTTACGAGGTAAAACATTATATAAACGGCGTGGGAGAATAGACAAAAGCAATATACTAATCTGCGTGGCAGAAATAAAAATCAGGAAAGCCTCTATTCGTACAGTTGAGCATGCGTGCCAACTGCCGCCACAAAGAGCAAAGAATTATTTTCCAGAATTTTGTAATGTATCCTTAAATCTCCACCCGCGCTAATTGAGAAAAATCCTTCCCACTCGCCGCGCAAGGCATGGTTGCGGAGCTTCCTATTATTAGGCGTTGTGAGAAATAATTTTAACGCTTCATCAACACGTTTTTGTTCTTTAAGGCGGAGCTTGGCATACTGCTTGTCAAAAATTTTGTGAGTTTTGAACTTCATTTTCCGGCTTTTAGCCCATCCAAATGGGTAAAAAAATCTTTTTTGGAGCTAAAGGTTTGAATATTATTTTCATTCAATATATCTTCGTTAATTTGACTGGCTAATCCAGCAGAATTATCCAGTATGATTTTTGGCGCCCTGGCTGCCTGCTTGGCAACCATTACAATGAATGAATTAAGCGAAAGTCCTAGCCGCTCTGCGGCAGACCGTATTTCGTTTTTGGTGGCAAAATCGGTTTTTATACTCATACTCGCGGTATTCATGCTGCCATTCTCCTATCATTTTGGCTGTTATATTAACCATTATAACACAACTATGGGGCTATACAATACAGCCAAGCCGCTACGGCGGGCTAACATCCGCCAGGCGCACAAACTCCTCGATGCTCAAAGTCTCGCCGCGGCGGTTGAGATCAAGGCCGGTTTCGCGCTCGAGTTTGGCCAGCATAGCCGCCGTGTAATGCGTGTACGGCGACTGCTTCAGCGTATTGCGCAGAGTTTTGCGCCGTCCCCAAAAAGCGCCGCGCACAATATTGAAAAATCTTTTTTCGGAAAGCGGCCGGTATTTCAGCTCCGGCCGCACATCCAGCCGGATCAGCGCGCTGTCCACCCGCGGCCGGGGGTGAAAACATTCCGGCGGCACAATACGTACCAGACGCGCGTCGGCATAATAACGCAAAAAAACCGTCAGCGAGCCGTAAGCGCCGCTACGCGGCGCGGCGCAAATACGCTCGGCGACTTCTTTTTGTACCATGAGGATCACCGCGGAGAGCCGCGCGCGATATTCCAGCAGTTTTTCCAGGATCGGCGTCGTAATATAGTAGGGAATATTGGCGATAATTTTAAATCGTCCGCGCGCGCCATTAAAAATATTTTCCGCTTCCCGCAAAAAATCGCCGCAGATCACGCGGACATTGGGGTAGGCCGCCGCGCGCGGCGCGTAGGCGGCGTAAAGATCGCGGTCGATCTCGATAGAGATCACCTGCCCTGCGTACGCCGCCAACTCTTCCGTCAGGACGCCCGTACCCATACCGATCTCTAAAACAGTGTCCTCCCGGGAAATTTCCGCAGCGGAAATTATCTCCCCCAAAATATTTTCAGCGGTCAAAAAATTTTGACCGAAACGCTTTTTGGCGCGGGGCAGTTCAGCGGCCACGATTTTTTACCAGCAGTCTGGCCAGCCTGACCGCCGCGGCCAGCGAGCCGGTATCAGCCGCGCCCCGGCCAGCGATATCGTAAGCTGTGCCGTGCGCGACCGAAGTACGAATGATCGGCAGACCGATGGTGACATTGACCGCGCGGTCTAAAGCCAGCATTTTGAGCGGGATCAAGCCCTGATCGTGATATTGCGCAATTATCAGATCATAAGCGCGCCGCTGCACAAAAAGCGTGTCGGCGGGCAGCGGCCCCTGAATATTTATCTGGCGCGCCTGAAATTCCCTGACCACCGGCGCGATAATTTTCTGCTCCTCGCGGCCAAAAATTCCGTTCTCGCCGGCATGGGGATTCAGACCGCAGACCGCAACGCGCGACCGCGGCACGCCCAGATTGCGCATTGCTTCAAGGCCAAGCTCTATAGTATCCCGCAGTTTTTGTTTGGTCAGCAGTTTCGGCACCTGCCTGATACTTTTATGTATCGTCGTCAGCATTACGCACAGAGCCGGCGAATAAAAAAACATGCCGTGTTTTTTAGTTTTGGCCAGCTTAGCCAAAATTTCCGTCTGGCCGTCGTAGCGATAGCCCGCCAAATGCAGAGCTTCTTTATTTAATGGCGCGGTCACGATGGCGTCGAGACGTCCGGCCAGAGCGTCGCGCGCCGCAGCCGCCAAATATTTATACGCCGCGCGGCCATTTTCCGCGGTGACCCGCCCGCGGCCGTATTCGCTCAATTTGCCAAAAGGGTCGGTAATTGGATTTTTTAGGCCGCGCAAAGCCGCCGGATTGCCATAAACCACGCAGTCCCGATAACGGCCGGACTTGAGCAGCTTGACAATAATCTCCGCGCCGATGCCGTTGGGATCGCCCATAGTGATGCCGATGCGCATAGTGGCGGGATTATAACATTTTGGGAAGTATAAAAACGTCAAATCGAGGGTATACATTTAATATGCAACACCAAAATTATTTCACGCTGGTCTGGCTCGGTGAAAACCGCCGCAATTTTAACCTGTCTTACACTTTGACAGTGTTGAGTCTGGGTTTGCTGGCTGTTTTGTTCGGGTTGTCGCTCCTGATCTGGCGCGGACTGGATATTTCCGCGCTGGACGCTTACCAAAAAACTCACGCGGACAATCAACTGCTACAGGCCAAAACTTATCTGCTTTACCAAAAAAACCGCGCGCTGGCCAGGCACAATGCGGAGCTGACGCAGGAAATTAAACTGCTGGAGGCGCTGATCAGCGCGGAAAATGAAAATATTTTTCATCTAAACTCCAATTATAAAAACGTCGCGCTGGAAGAGACCACTTTTGGCTGGCGGGTAATTCAATACAAATTGAAGATCGGCGAGCGCACGCTGTGCGAGTACTCGGCCGACCGGCTGCGCCCCAGGGAACATCTGGCCCTGAAAGAAAAACTGGAATTGGTGCAGAAAAATATTGAAAAGCTGGTGCAGAGCAAACAATTTACGCCCAGCATCAAGATCACCGAGCTGGCCGACAAAGAATATATTGGGCTGGCCGGAGATCTGGTCGTGCTGTCCGTATCCAAAAAAGAAGCTCTGAACGCGCAGATCGACGGCCGCGAGATCGCCGAGCGTTACAAAAAAACTCTGCTCCAAGAGCTGAAAATCGCCAAAGAAAATAAGCTCCTGCAGGAAACGCCGCTGCTGGGCAGCGTCAAAACCGTCCGGACAAACAGCAGTCTGGAAAATATCTTTCAGCAGCTGGATTTCTGCCAGAAATTCAACCAAAATATTTTAGCCCAAAACAACACGCTAATCGCCGGCATTTACAGCAAGGCTATGGATTTCAAAAACAATTATGCGCGCACGCCGTCGATCTATCCGCTGCGCAATATTGAGATCTCTTCGCCTTACGGCTACCGCGTTCACCCCGTCACCAACGCAACGTCGATCCATTACGGCCTGGACATGGTCGCGGTGCCCGGCACCAAAGTTTTGGCCACCGCAGACGGCCGCGTAACTTACACCGGCTGGATCGGCGGCTACGGCATCGCGGTGCAGATCCATCACGGCCTGGGTATCAGTACGCTGTACGGCCACTGCGACTCCGTGCTGGTCCAAAAAGGCCAATACGTGCGCAAAGGCCAGCCGGTCGCTTTGAGCGGCAATTCGGGCTTGAGCAACGGGCCGCATCTGCATTATGAGATCCGCCGCTGGAATGTGGCGATCGACCCGACGCCGTATCTCAAGCGGGATATTTTTACCGCAAGCAAGGAGTGGTAAGAGGAAAATTTTGGCTTATTTATCGAACTTCACTAATTTCTCAAACGAGTCCGCCTTAAGCGCCGCGCCGCCGATGAGCGCGCCGTCGATATCCGGCTGCGCCATAAGTTCTTTGACATTTTCCGGCTTGACCGAGCCACCGTACTGAATACGAATATCCTGCGCGCTCCCGCCGAAAATTTCACTCAAGTATTTGCGAAGCAAAACATGGGCTGCGTTAGCCTGGGCTGGAGTGGCCGTTTGGCCGGTGCCGATCGCCCAGACCGGTTCATAAGCGATAACGATCTTGCTGTGATTTTCGGCGTTCAGGCCCTGTAAGCCACCGCGGATCTGCGTGGACAACACCTGCTCCACCTGACCGGCCTCGCGTTCCTGCAAAGTCTCACCCACGCAAACGATCGGGATCAGCCCGGCGGCAAAAGCCGCCAGAATTTTCTTATTGATCGTCTGGTCGGTCTCGCCGAAATACTGCCGCCGCTCGGAATGTCCGATGATGACATAATCGCAGCCCAGCACTTTGAGCATCTCGCCGGAAATCTCGCCGGTGAACGCGCCGGATCCTGCCCAGAAAAGGTCTTGCGCGCCGACTTTGATATTGGTGCCCTTGGTGCGGGCGGTCGCAACATTGAGCGAAGTGAACGGCGGGCAGATCACGATATCCACCCCGGCGACACCGCTCAATAAAGGCGTGATCTCGTCAATAAAAGTCAGCGTCTCCAGATGATTTTTGTTGAGTTTCCAATTGCCGGCCATGATCGGTTTGCGCATAAGATTCTCCCGCTGTTTGTTTTTCACTGAAATTACCGCGTATTTTCTAACATTTTTCAGTCTAAATGGCAACGCGGTTTTGCCGCAGAAAACTCGCCGCGGCGTTGTTATTTAGCCAGCGGCATAATGCCTAACGGAACATCGGTTTTATTCAGCTTTAATTCTTTGCGTATGCCGTCGGCGTTGAGCGTCATCAGATAGCGTGTCTTGACGCCCAGCGCGTCCGCCGCCAGATAGACATTTTGGCTCATCGCGCCGACCAAAATATTGTCCATCTCCGGCCGTTTATTCGCGGCAGTGTCCGCCACGAAAACCAGAATAACGTCGGACTTTCGCACAAAATCATCCGGCGTAATCCCGGCTTTGACATTCTTTTCAGTCAGCTCGACCAGCGCGTGTTTCTGCCAGTCATAGAGGAACGCGCCGTCATTTTTCACGGCGTAGACTTTGACATGCGGCGGGCGCCCCATGCCCACCGGCACAGTCCAGCCGCTGCCGTTTCTATTCCGGCCGGTAGCCGCCCACAATATAGTCGCCAGTTCGCCGTCCGGCACCGCGCCAGCCGGAAAGCTATTCCGTAAACCGGAAGCTCTTTTTTCCAAAAGTGTAAAAATACCCGCGCCGCCAGAAGCCGGCGGTTTAGGAAGCTGCGTTTCAGCGCCAGCCGCGGCCAAAAACACCAGCAAAAATAACCAACAAAATCTACGCATAATATCCTCCTTAAATTTCTTTGCGAACTTTAGCCCGTATACTATTTTAGTCCGTATACTATATAATTCTACCCCTTATGAATATTATCATCAACGCTGACGATTTTGGCATCAGCGCAACAATTTGGTAATAAATCATATTCATGTAAGAAAATATTTGACCTACATATCCTGTTTGTCTGTATGGCGCTGGGGCCGGATATACCGATTTTCTGACAATTACATTATAATCTCGGACTGATGAATATTATTATCAACGCTGACGATTTTGGCATCAGCGCGGAGGCCAATCAAGCCATTGCCGCCCTGCATAAAAAAGGAGCGCTTTCCTCGGCCACGCTGCTGGTCGATCTGCTTTACGCCAAAGACGCCGCGGAGATCGCCAAAAAACAAAATCTGCCGGTCGGGCTGCATTTCAATCTGACGCTGGGGCCGCTGGCCAAATACAAAGGCCGCGCGGACTTTGAGCGGCAGCTGCTGCTCGGGCGGGTAAGCCTGAAATTTATCAAAGCCGAATTAGACCGCCAGTATCAAAAAATGCGGGGATTTGGTCTGACGCCGACGCACCTTGACAGCCACCAGCATGTGCACAATTGGCCGCAAATTTTTCCGGTCTTTGCCCGTTTTGCGCGGGATAAAAAAATCCCGCTGCGCCTGACTCTGGAAAAGCCCGTTTTTAATAAATATGACAAAATTCAAATCGGCGATTTTCAGCATCTCTGGCGCAAAATAATCGCCCTGTTTTTCGGCGGCTTAAATTTTTTGACCGCCAAATTGCTGCGCGCGCAGACCAGCCGCGCGCTGGTCTCGATTTTCGCACTCTGGCCGCGCGCCGCCCAGCCGGAACTAAAACATTTGCGCCTGCTGCTGAATAAACTAAAAGACGGCGCCGAGTACATGTGCCACCCTCTCGTCAAGGCGGAAAACACGCCGACCGCCATCACGGAAATTTCCGTACGCGAATACGCGTTAATGACAAACCCGGAATTTTTCGCTATGCTTTTCAATAAGTTTCATTTGATTAATTTCGGAGAATTGTAATGGCAAAATTTTTGGTTACTGGCGGCGCCGGATTCATCGGTTCCAATCTGGTCAAAGCTCTGCTGGCCAGCGGTGACAGAGTGCGTGTTATGGACAATCTTTCCACCGGCCGCTTGAGCAATATCGAGCCGCTGCTAGGGCAAATAGATTTTCAGCAAACTGATCTGGCCGATCTGGACGCCTGCCGGCAGGCGGTCGACGGCGTGGATTATATCCTGCATCACGGCGCGATACCGTCCGTGCCGCGTTCGGTCGATGATCCGCTCAAAACGAACAACGCCAACATTAACGGCACGCTCAATCTGCTTTTGGCCGCGCGTGACGCTAAAGTCAAACGGCTGATCTACGCCGCGTCGTCCTCAGCCTATGGAGATTCGCCGGTCATGCCCAAAGTCGAAACTATGGAAAACCGCCCCAAATCACCTTACGCTATTCAGAAACTGGTCGGCGAGATGTACTGTCAAAATTTCAGCGCGCTGTACGGTCTGGAAACGATCTGTCTGCGTTATTTCAATGTTTTCGGGCCGCAGCAAGACCCCGGTTCCGTTTATTCTGCCGTGATACCGCTTTTCATCAAAGCTATACTGCGTGACGAGAGTCCGACAATTTTCGGCGACGGCCTGACTTCGCGGGATTTTACCTATGTGGATAACAATGTGCAGTCCAATCTGCTAGCCTGCGCCGCGCCTAAGTCTGCGGCTGGCGAGATCATCAACATCGCTTGCGGCTACGAGATTTCCCTCAAGCAATTGGCGGAAAAGATCAATCAGCAGCTCGGGAAAAATATCAAACC
The DNA here is from genome assembly GCA_031268855.1 of Candidatus Margulisiibacteriota bacterium. Taxonomy (NCBI): domain Bacteria; kingdom Bacillati; phylum Candidatus Margulisiibacteriota; species Candidatus Margulisiibacteriota bacterium. The sequence continues at coordinate 9,313 of JAIRWS010000105.1, forward strand.
GCTGTACGCGGCGGAGCGCGCCGGCGACGTCAAACATTCGCTGGCCGACATCCGCAAAGCGGAAAAACTGCTCGGCTACAAACCACTGGTGTCTTTTGACACTGGTCTGGCTAAAACCATCGAGTTTTACAGGAATGACTAAAATTCTGCGCATTATAGCCAGGCTAAACATCGGCGGGCCGGCTATTCATGTGACCAATCTCAATTATTATCTCGATCGGGATTACGATTATAAATCACTGCTCGTCTACGGCTCGCTGGCCGCGGGCGAAGGCTCCATGGAATATCTGGCCAAAGCCAAAAAACTAAAAACTATCCTGCTGCCGGAACTGGGACGAGAAATAAGCTGGCGAAAAGACTTAAAAACTCTCTGGCAATTGTATAAAATTATCCGCCGTGAAAAACCGGACATTGTGCACACGCATACCGCCAAGGCTGGCGCGGTCGGCCGTCTCGCCGCCAAATTGGCCGGCGTAAAAAAGATCTACCATACTTTTCACGGCCATGTTTTTCACAGTTATTTTGGCGGATTGAAAACCCGGCTTTTTATGCTCCTCGAAAAAATTTTGGCGCGTTTCACAACTAAAATTATCGCCATCTCGGAAAAACAAAAAGCCGACCTTATTGCTTACGGTATTGCTCCGCCGGGCAAAATCGCGGTCATTCGGCTGGGGTTTGAGCTAAATAAATTACAGCCCGCTAAAAATTATTGGCGCCGCAAATATAAACTGACGCCGCAGACGATTTTGCTCGGCATAGTCGGCCGTCTGACCGCCGTCAAAGATCACGAATATTTTTTGGCGATCGCGCGGGAAATCTGCCGCCAAACCGACCAAGTCCGCTTTATCATTATCGGCGGCGGTGAACTGCGTGAACAGCTGGAAAATTCAGCCCGGGACAAAGGCCTGCGGGGCAAAGTATTTTTTGCGGGCTTTTTAAACGACGCGCGTAAAATTTACAGCGACTTAGACATTGTCGTTTTAACTTCGCGCAATGAAGGCACGCCGGTCACGCTTATCGAAGCTATGGCCTGCGGCAAACCAGCGGTCAGCACGAACGTCGGCGGCGTGGCGGATATTATCGAAGACAACCGTACCGGCTGTCTCGCGCCGCAGGGCCAGCCAAAAATTTTCGCCCAAAAGATCTTACGGCTGTGCCGGAACAAAACGTTAAGAAAAAATATCGGCCAGCGGGCGAAAAAGAAAATTTTGGAACTGTATACTGTAGAAAAACTGGCTGGAGAGCTAAACAATTTATATAAAAATTCTTAATCTTTTTTGTTGATTATTTTATCGATAAGCGTTTCCTCTAAATTTCTCCGGCTGTCCAAAACCAGCACGATCACAACTTGTCCCGCTTTGATCCGATAATAAATCTTCCAGGGCGCTTCAACCAGCTCATAAATGTCGGTAATTCCGATACTTTCCAGTTCCGCGGAAACTTTGCCTCTAAAAGGGAATACTGC
>JAIRWS010000106.1 GCA_031268855.1 Candidatus Margulisiibacteriota bacterium
CCCCCACCCCACCCCCCCCCCCACCCCACCCTCCTCCTTACCACCCCCCGCGCCCCCCCGCGGCGCCCCCCCCCCGACTGTTAAGCAATGCTTATGCACCGCGTCATTACTTGACGTCAGGCTATTATCACATTTTACAAAAGCTAGTTTCATTTTCTCTCCAACATAATAGTTATACCCAAAACTTACAAAATTATACCTGTGTTACTTACTTATATCTATATCGTAAGCCATGGAAAAAAATTGCAAACTTTTTGACCAGCTGAAAAGAATTTAAAAATACTTCGCGCGAATAGAAAAATCCGCCCGCCTCTGTGTCGCGCTGGTCTCCAGACGATAATTTCTCGGATACACTGTCACCATGACCGCGCCGTCGGTGTCCGTGCGCCAAATATTGCCCCAGACGCTCAAGCGATCCAGAGCCTCTTTATTGGGGTGGCGGTATTTGTTGTGCGCGCCGCAAGAGATGACGGCATTGTCCGGTTTCACCGCCGCCAAAAATTCCGCGCTGGAAGAAGTTTTGCTGCCGTGATGTCCAGCTTTGAAGAGATCCGCTTCCGGCACAATGTCCAAAAAATTTTCTTCCGCTACGGCCTCGGCATCGCCGGTAAACAACGCGCGAAAATCGCCCTGCGTCAGGACGGCTAAAATAGAATTGTTATTTTCATTTTTCTCATCAATTTGCGCGGCGCGGTGTATTTCCACAAAAGGCAGTTCGCCGTTTAAATATTCCGCCTTGTCCGCCAGCTTTTCCCTTAACCAATCCGGCGCGCTGTCCGGCAAGATTAGAGTTTTGATCCGCGGCAGCTCCAGCAAACCATTGTAATGGTCGGCATGCGCGTGCGTCAGCAAAACATCCGGCCGGTCGACGCCGAGTTTTAGCAAGGTTTGTTTGAGCACATCGCCGGCCGCGCTGCCAGATTCCGAGCCGCAGTCGATGACCAGAGCCTGCCTGCGCCGCGTTAAAACAATACAGTCGCCCTGCCCCACATCGAGAAAAATAACGCGCAAATTACCAGGCCCGGGGCAACAGCGCCAGCCCAAAATAAAAATACTCAAGATCAGTGTGTATTTGCTCAGCCAGCGCGGCCGCAGCGCCAAAACGAAAGACCAGCCGGAAGCCAGAAACAACAGCGCCAGCGGAGTTTGCGGCAGATCAATATAAGTATGCGCAAAAATGCTGACCAGCCAGTCCAGCAAAACAAAAAGCCCGTAACTCACGGTATTCAAAAGCGTGGCCAGCGGCAGGGACAGCAGACCGACAAATGAAGAAATAAAACCGAGATAGGTCAGGGTTTCCACCCATGGCAAGACCAGCATATTCAGGAACAAGGCGCCCAGCGAAACGCCGCCGAAATAATAAATGCACAGCGGTGTGGTCAGCAGCAGCGGCGCGGTGGACACGGCCGTCAGATCGCGGAGAAAACGCGGCAGAAAATTTAAACGCTCGGTCAAAACCGGCGCCAAAAACAATAAAGAAAAAGTCGCGGCAAAAGACAGCTGAAAACCAACGTCAAAAATTAGCAACGGATCTCCAAGACATAAGCCCAGACCGGAAAGCGTAAGTGTGTTGTAAGCGTCGGTCGGCCGCCGCACGGTGCGTCCCAGCAAAGCGATCTCGGCCATCAGTCCGGCGCGGCCTACAGAAGGCCCGGCGCCCACCGCAAAGATAAACAAGATATTGACCAGCGTGATCAGCCAGAAAGACGGCCAGGGCCGCAAACGCAGACAGCCGCTCAAACTTTGCAGCAGCGCCACGAATAGCGTGATGTGCATTCCTGAAACGACCAGCAGGTGGATCACACCGGCGCGGCGGTATTCCGCTGTAGTCTCGCTGTCGATCGCCGAGGATGCCGCGCCGAACAAAAACGTGCACATTATCGCGGCCTGTTCTTCCGGCAAAGTCTGTTTTTGGATCTGCACAAATTTGTTTTTGCAGTCTATGGCCAGACCGAAGAGCGACCACCGCGTCTGCCGCGCCGTAATATCGCGCGCGTCGGCCTGCAGGCGCAGAGCGTAGCCGTGCGTATACAAATAATCATCATAGCCGGTGATAAAAAAATTGCGTTTAAGCTGTAGCGGAAACAAACGGAATTTATGCAAAGTAAGCTCGTCGCCGTAACGCAGATTTTCCGCGCCGCGCAAACGCGCCATTATTTTGTAACCGTCTGCCCGCGCTGTAAAAACCACAGCGTCTCCTTTGTATTGCAGGTCGGAAACAATGCGCAGCTTGAGCTGCTCGGGACGCCAGTTTTCAGCCGCGGCAAGTCTGGCCGCCAGCGCCGCTTGATGACCGGCGGTGCGCGCCAGGCCCAAAGCCAAACAGAGGAGAAAAAACCAACGCCAGTATTTTTTCCACCAGCAGCAAAAAACAAGTCCGGCCAAAAACAAAGCCGCGTAAATATTAAAGCAGGCCGCCAAAAAAATACCGGCGAAATAAAACAAAGCCGCTAAAATAATACGCATATTTAATTCTCTCTGTCCGCCAAAAAACCATATTTCTTTTTCGGCGGCTCTGGTATAACCGGATTGAGAATTTCATTTATAACTTTGAATATGCTTTGTATCTGCTCATCATAAGTTTTAAATTTGGTTTCCTGACGCAGGATAATGTCCTCGATCTTGCGTTGCAAGTCTTTGTGCGTCAGCATAATATGCCGCAGTTTAGTAAAAGTGCGCATAATTTGAATATTGACCATAATCGCCCGTTTGCTATTAAGCACGCTGGAAAGCATAGCCACGCCTTGTTCAGTAAAAGCATATGGTTTATATCTTTGTCCACCCCAACTTGAGGTCACAAATTGTGACCTCAAGTTTGCAAGTTCTTTTTTATTTAAAACGAACATAAAATCCGGCGGAAAACGGTAGACATTCCGCTTAACAGCCTGATTTAAGACTTTGGTGGAAACCTGGTACAAACCGGCCAAATCCTTGTCCAGCATCACCTTCTTGCCGCGGATCAGTAAAATCCTGTTTTCTATAATATCCTTCGGCACCAAAACCAGTTGTTTTTTCATACTTTTACTCCTTTCTTTACAAAAATCTCCAAGATTTTTGCCAAGTCCTATATAGGTAATACCGCAAGAAAAATGCCAACTCTGGCAGACAGAAATTTTATAATCCCGCAAAAAAATGTTAATATCGCGCTTCATGCTGGAAACTTTGAACGCCAAACAGAAAGAAGCGGTGCTGTATACCGAAGGCCCGCTCATGATCATTGCCGGCGCGGGCAGCGGCAAAACGCGCGTCCTGACCACGCGGATCAAATACCTGCTGGCTGAAAAAAATATTTTTCCGGAACGCATTCTAGCCGTGACCTTTACCAATAAAGCCGCGCGGGAAATGGAAGCGCGGATCGGCGCCAAACTGCCCTGGATCGGCACGTTCCACCATATCTGCGGCAAGATCCTGCGCCGGCATATTCATTTACTGCCCGGCTACAATAATAATTACGTTATTTACGACGACGCTGACCAGACGGCTGTAATCAAAAACATTCTGCGCGCGCAGGGGCTGAGTGAAAATAAAAAAATCACTCCGGCCAAAGTTCTGCACCAGCTCGGCCAGGCTAAAAACCAAATGCTGTCACCGCAGGAATACGCTGCCGGCGCGCAATACGATGTGCAGGAAATGATCGCTAAAATTTATCAGCAATATCAGGACATTTTGCGCCGGAATAACGCCGTGGATTTTGACGACATGCTGCTTTTGACTATCGAATTGCTGCAAAAAAATCCCGAGATTTTAACGCGCTATCAGGAGCAATTTGAGTATATTTTAGTCGATGAATATCAGGACACTAACCGCGCGCAGTACACGCTTATTCAATTGCTGGCCGCCAGGCAGCAAAACATCTGCGTCGTCGGCGATAATGACCAAAATATTTATTCCTGGCGCGGCGCGGACATCACCAATATTTTAAATTTTGAGCGCGACTATCCTCAAACCAAAGTTGTTTTGCTGGAGCAAAATTACCGCTCGACAGCCAACATACTCAATGCCGCCAACGCGGTCATTAAAAACAATTCTCTGCGCAAAGAAAAAAATCTCTGGACGGACAAACTCGGCGGCGAAAAATGCAGCTTTGTCCTGACCGGTTCGGAAACCGAAGAGGCTGTTTACGTAGCGGAGCTGGTGGAAAAACTGCGTGCGCGGCACAGTTTGAATGATCTGGCGGTGTTTTACCGCATCAACGCTCAATCGCGCGTTTTTGAAGATGTTTTTAACAAGCGGCAAATTCCTTACCGGCTGATCGGCGGCGTGCGTTTTTACGCGCGCAGAGAAGTCAAGGATATTTTGGCTTATCTGCGGCTGATCGTAAATCCGCAGGACGGCGTGTCTTTACAGCGCATTATCAATGTGCCGCCACGCGGCATCGGCGACAGGACTATCGCCAGATATGAACAGTTCGCCGCGCAAACCGGCGCCAGCTTATTTGAAGCGCTCGGCGCGGAAACGGCGGATCTAAATAAACGCGCCACGCAGGCCGTAGCAACATTTAAGAAATTAATTCAAGACCTGCAAAGTCTCGAGCTGCCGCTGCCGGAATTTGTCGAGGCGGTTATCCATAAATCCGGTTACCACGAATTGCTGGCTACCTCGACCGACGAAGCCGACTTTGAACGTCTGAATAACATTTTAGAATTAGTCAGTATCGCCCGCGAACATACTGCCGCTGGATCCAGCGGCCGGCAGGCTCTCGCGGAATTTTTGGAACAGATCAGTCTGATGACCGATGCGGACAACAGCAAAACCGAAAGCGGTGACGCGGTGACTTTGATGACCATTCACAGCGCCAAGGGGTTAGAATTTCCAGTGGTGTTTTTAACCGGTCTGGAAGAAAGTGTCCTGCCGCATTTCCGTTCATTGAGCGAGACAACGCAGCTCGAAGAAGAACGGCGGCTTTGTTATGTGGCGATCACCCGCGCGCAGGAACAGCTTTTTCTCTCCGCCGCGCGCATCCGTTCACAGGCCGGCGAAACCCGTTACAATGAGGTCTCGCGCTTCGTCGCGGAAATTCCCGCCGAGCTTTTAGACAAAAAAGAAACGTCCGCGCGCCTCTTCGGCAGCTACACGGACTATGTTCGTCCGCGCGCGAGCAGGCCAGCGGCCGCGCCAGCAAATACTATGCAAAGTTATACCGCCGGCGACACTGTCTTGCACGACACATTTGGCGAAGGCCGCGTCCTGAAAGTTTTTGGCAAAGGCGCGGAGCAGGCTCTCGAGATACAATTCGCCCGCGCGCGCAAATCCCTGCTGGTCAAATACGCCAAAATGAGCAGGCTGTAAAGAATATCCCACCAGGCTGCCCGTATCGATTTTGTTTTATATTTTTTTCGGAAATTTTTCATAACCATTGAAATTATAACATGACCGCAAATAATAAAAGAATGGACGTTGCATGCAACGCCCATTCAAAGATAACTACCAAA
>JAIRWS010000107.1 GCA_031268855.1 Candidatus Margulisiibacteriota bacterium
GTGGCTCGATATGAAAAACCGCACAAACCGGATAAAAAATTATTGCTGGCTCTGGGCAGACGGCTCCGGTTCCTGCGTGAGCGCCAAAAATTAACCATCGAGCAGTTGAGCGCGGCTGCGGACATCAATTTCAAATATCTGCAGCGCTGCGAGACCGGACGAAGCAATCCGTCTATTTCCATATTATTCGCCATAGCCGGCGGACTGGAGATAAGACCGGAGAAAATTATTACGGGAATAAAAAAATCCTAAACCGTTGTTTTAGCCCAGCGCCACATCCAAAATCATCATGACCAAAAAACCACCCATGACCGCCAGAGTGCCCAGATTGGAATGTTCGCCCAGATGCGCCTCGGGGATCAGCTCTTCCACAACCACATACAGCATCGCCCCCGCCGCAAAAGCCAGCAGCCAGGGCATATACGGTGCGATCAAACCGGCTACGGATACCACCAGCAGACCGAACAGCGGCTCAACCGCGCCTGACGCGCAGCCCAGCAAAAAAGCCCGGCGGGCAGGCAGGCCCTCCTGTCGGAGCGGCAGGGCTACCGCGGCGCCTTCCGGAAAATTTTGAATGCCGATGCCCAAAGCCAGCGCCAGCGCGGACATGTACAACGCCGATCCGCCGCCGTGTTGCGCGGCCAGCGCAAAAGCCAGACCGACCGCCATGCCCTCCGGAATATTGTGCAGAGTTACCGCGGAGACCAACAGCGTCGTCCGCTTCAGGGAATTGGACAGGCCTTCGCGCACATTGGTGAAAGCGTGTAAATGCGGAATGATCCTGTCCAGCCCGTACAAAAAAAGCACGCCAATAACCAACCCGCCGGCAGCGGGCAGCCAGCTGATCTGTCCGGCCGCCGCGGTTTCCTCGATCGCCGGCATCAGCAGGCCGAACACCGAAGCGGCGATCATTACTCCAGCCGCAAAGCCGAGGAACAAAGTCTGCATTACCTTGCTCGTCCGCTGACGAAAAAAGAAAACCAGCGCCGCGCCCAGACAGGTCATTAAAAATATAAATCCGACACCGCCAGCCGCCCACAAAAAATCGCGCATATATTTACTCCTGCGCCAGCAGCGCGGCAAACGCCGCCATTATTTCCGGCGTATCCCATTCCATGCTGCCGATCACCCTGACTATAATCCGGCCTTTTCGGTCGATGAGATATGTCGTCGGAAAAGCGGTGACCCCGTAAAGTCTCGTGGTTGCTTTACCGGAAATATCTAACCCCGCCGGAAAAGAAAGTTTATTCTCCGCCAGAAAAGCGCGCACGGTTTCCGGTGTTTCCTGATAATTTACCGCCAGCATTTCCAGACCCTGCGGCTTAAATTTTTGATAGAGCCTTTCCATAGAGGGCATTTCATCCTCGCAGGGGCCGCACCAGCTCGCCCAAAAATTTAAAAACACCACTTTGCCGGACAACTCCTGAATATTGCATGTGCCGCCGGACGCCAGCGGCAGCGTAAGGTCAACGGCCGGACGCGTTTTTCGCAAGACCGGCAGGCCAGCCGTGGCAAAAGCCTGGCGCACCTCCGGCGCGACGTAGACATTTTGGGAAACTTTATTGCCGGCGGACAACGCCAGAGAAACAAAACACAGGACTAAAATTATTTTACGCATAAAAAACTCCTTTTTTAAAATTTTTAATAAATCAATTCACCGGCTCAGCAGTGTGGTCAGTGCCTGAAAACGGCCGGTCAGCACCAGTAAACCCAAAATGATCAGCAAAACGCCGCTGATTTTCTGAATAACGGGCAGCGCCGCGCGCCAGCGTGTGATTATCCGCCAGAAACGCTCCAGAAAAACAGCCGCCAGCAAAAAAGGCAGACCTAGACCAGCGGAATAAGCCGTCAAATACCAGGCTGCCGCGCCAGCTTGTCCGCTCTGTCCGGCCAGCAGCAAAATACTGGCCAGTATCGGGCCGATGCAGGGCGTCCAGCCGGCGCCAAAAGCCGCGCCCGCCAGCAAAGCTCCGCCCGCGCCTTGCGGCCAGCGCGCGAGATGAAAACGTTTTTCGTAATTCAGGAAAGCCAGAAAATCAAACAAAATATTTAAGCCCAGCATGATGATGATCAGGCCGGACAGCCAGCGTATATACAGCGCCGCGCCGCCCAGCAAAGAAAATCCACCGGCCAGAAGCAGGCTCAAAGCGACAAATACCAGACTAAAACCACAGATAAAACCGAGCGTGCGGGCGAGAAAATAGCCGTTCAGCGGCGGCGCTTCCTGTTTGAGCTGTTCAGGAGTAAAACCGCCCAGCAGGCAGAAATATGAGGGAAGCAGCGGCAAAACACAGGGCGAGAAAAAAGAAAAAAGCCCGGCCATAAAAGCTACCCATACCGACAGATGATTGTTCATAGCCTATTAGTATATCATTTTTTAAGCCGCAGGTCTTTAATGACCAGCTGTAATTTTTTGTGTCCCTGCCATTCGTTGATAGACAGATTGAAGGCGATCTCCAGATTGGGGTTTTTTTGAACGAGCGGATAGAGATTGGCCATATTCCAGCCTACGCCGTCGATAATGTCCTGCCCATTGGTCAGCGAAAGTTTCAAATGTTGTTTATTGCCGCCGATCTTGGCGAAGTCGTAAATGGACAGCTCGGTCGTCGTAAAAACCGGCTGCGGATTGTTCTGGCCAAACGGATTGAGCTTTTCCAGTTCTGCGGCCAGCGCGGAAGTGATCTGCTCTTTAGGCAGCGCGGCGTCGATCGGCAGCTTGGCGATGTAATTATCCGCCGTGCTGTTCTCAGCCAGAGCCTTACGGTAAGCCTGTTTAAATTCTTCGATACGGTCGCTGGCGATCTCAAATCCGGCCGCTTCCTTGTGTCCGCCGTGGTCTTTGAGCAGATAGGCGCATTTTTGCAGCGGACTAAAAATATCCAAACCAGGCAGCGAGCGGATCGAACCGCGGCCGCCGCCGCCGGAAACCGCGATCAGCACGGTCGGCCGGTTGTACTGCCTGACGATCTGCGCGGCCACAATGCCGATAATGCCCGGGTGCCAGTTTTCCGCGGACAGGATAAAAACTTTCTCGGCGTTTTTGTCCGGCAATCTTTCAATGATGGCGGCCACTTGAGCGTTGATCTTGCCGCCGATTTCCTGCCGCGCGGCGTTGAGCTTGTTTAATTCCAGAGCCAGCTGTTTGGCGTGCTGGTAGTTGGTTTCCAGCAGCAATTTGACGGCAACAGCGGAATCGCCCATCCGTCCAGCGGCGTTGACGCGCGGCCCGAGACCAAAACCAATGTCGCGCGCGGTAAGCGTCTGTCCGGTTAATCCGGCCGCATCGGCCAGTGCGCGCACGCCGACTCTTTTTTGCGGATTGATCTCGCGCAGGCCAAAAATCGCCAGCGCGCGGTTTTCTTCCAGCAGAGGAACCACATCGGCGATCGTGCCGAGCAGCACCAGATCGAGATACTGCCTGGTCTGGCTGTAAGGCGCCTGGCCTTTGAGCCGAAACATTTGTTCGGCAAATTTAAAAGCCACGGCCACACCGGCGATACTGCGCCCGGAAAAAGCCGGATCGTTGTTCATTTTAGGGTTGACCAAAAAATCAGCCGGCGGAAAAATAACCGGCGGGTTATGATGATCGGTCACGATCACGCTCAGTCCCAGCTCTTTGGCGTATTTGATCTCCTCGTAATTGCTGATGCCGCAGTCTACGGTCACAATTATTTCCGTGCCGTCTCCGCGGATTTTTTGTATGGCGGTTTTGTTCAGGCCGTAACCCTCGGAGAAACGATGCGGTATATAGTAGCCCAGTTTGGCCGCGCCGAGCTTTTGCAGAGCGCTGTAAAGCAGCGTCGTGCCAGTCACCCCGTCGACATCGTAATCACCGTAAATAGTAATTTTTTTAGACAGGTTTTTCAGCAGATAAGCCGCGGCTGCGGCGATACCGGGTATTTGCTCCAGCGGCGCGAGGTCTGACAGCGAGGGATTAAGAAAAACGGCGATATCCGCCGGAGCGCTGATTTTCCGATTGCGTAAAACCGCGGCGATCACGTCAGCGCGGCTGCCCAGCGCGGGCTGTTCCGCCGGCCGCAGCCATTCTTGATTGAGCAGCGAGAGTTTGGGCAAAGCTAAACCCGGACTAAAAACAACGGCTGACCGGCTTCCACCAGCTGCGCGTTGGCGACCAAAACTTTTTCGATAGTGCCGGTGGTGTCCGCCTCGATCTCATTAAAAGTTTTCATGGCTTCGATGACGCAGACAGGCTGGCCTTTGACCACCACCGTGCCGACACTGACCAGCGGCGGACTGTCCGGGGAAGCCGCTTGATAAAAAGCGCCGGTCATCGGCGATTTAATTTCCTGCAGACCGGCGGCAGGTTTCTCCGCGGCGGGAGGTTCCGCGGTTTTGGCCGGAATAGCCCCGGGATTCTGGTCTTGCGGCACGACGGCCGCCGCAGGGCTTTTCTGGATCTCGATCTTAAAATCGTTTTCCTCGACGACCAGCCCGTTGATATCTGCCTGCTCGACGAGTTTTATCAGCTCTGTTATTTTTTTGAAGTCCATCTATTTATTTTATCCGAGCGGTTTGCGGTTTGGCAAATAGAATTTTGTAGGTGTAAGATAAAGATATGCCCGCGCTGTCCGCAACCGATCCGGAAAATCGCCATTTTTTTTGGCGCGGTCTGGCGTTGTTTTTGTTCCTGGCATTTATCGCGGTAAATTTATTTTCGGATATTTACGGGATCGCCCATTGGGGACACGAACATGACTGCGCCGGCGCGAACGGCGGTTGCGCTGTGTGTCTGGCTGTGCAGGCCGCGCAGAGTTTAAATCTAAAATTATTTGTGCCCGGCGCGCCGGCGCTGCCGGTCTTATTTTTTCTGGCGGCGGCTATTATTTTAAATAAGCCGCGCGGCGGGAGCTTGTTCAGCGCCACGCCGGTTGATCTGAAAGTGCGCCTGAATAATTGAAAGCCTCTGCCTAAAAAATTTTAAGCAGGAGGTTTATTTTCCATGAAAAAGTTATTATTTTTAAGCGCGCTGGCTTTGCTTTTGCTGCTAAGCGGCTGCGCTTCACGTCCCGCCGCGGCGGACGGACGGCTCAATGTCGTAACGACAATTTTTCCGCAGTATGATTTTGTGCGGAATATCGCGGGCGATAAAGCCAATGTTACGCTGTTGCTGCGGCCGGGCGCGGAGAGTCATTCTTACGAGCCGTCGCCGCAGGATATTATTAAGATCAAGAATAGCGCGGTTTTTGTTTACACCGGCGGTGAGTCCGACGACTGGGTCGAGAAAATCCTGGCGGCGCTGGACACCAGCCAGATGAAAATTATAACGCTGCTGGACTGTGTTCCTGTCGTGGAAGAAGAGCTGGTCGAGGGGATGCAGGATGAAGAGGCAGAACACGAACACGAGGCTGAGGCCGCGCCGGAATATGATGAACATGTTTGGACTGCGCCGCGCAATGCCAGATTGATCGTGCAGAAAATTGCCGAGGTTCTCTGCGCTGTGGATACGCCTAATGCCGCTGTTTATCGGCAAAACGCTAAAAATTATACGGCGGAGCTGGATAAACTGGACGCGGATTTCCGCGCTTTGATCGGCGGAGCCAAAAGGAAAACTTTAATTTTCGGCGACCGTTTCCCTTTCCGTTATTTTGCGGACGCTTACGGCCTAAAATATTTTGCGGCTTTTCCGGGCTGCTCGACCGAGACCGAGGCCAGTCCCGCCACGATACGTTTTTTGATCGACAAGACGAGACAGGAAAAAATTCCGGTGGTGCTGCACATCGAGCTGTCCAATCAAAAGATGGCCAGAACAATAGCTGAAGCGGCGGGAGCGCGGGTGCGGCAGCTGCACGCGGCGCATAATGTTACGCGTCAGGATTTTCAGAGCGGCCTGGGGTATTTGGATTTTATGCGCCAAAATATCGAAGTTTTGCGGGAGGCTCTCTACTGATGACGCTCTCCTGCCAAAATGCCGCGCTGGCTTACGACGGCAATGTCGCGGTCAGCGGGCTGAATTTTTCCGTGGCGGCCGGCGACTATCTCTGCGTCTTCGGCGAGAACGGATCGGGCAAAAGCACGCTGCTACAGGGTCTGCTGGGGCTGAAAACTCCCTGCGCCGGAAAAATTGTTTGTTCTGCGGACTGGCGCGGGCCGGGGGTCAGCTATTTGCCGCAGCAGACAGCCGCGCAAAAAGACTTTCCGGCCAGCGTGCACGAAGTGGTTTTGTCGGGGCGTATCGGCCAGCTGGGCTGGCGGCCTTTTTATTCCGCGGCGGATAAGCAGGCCGCGCAGACCAGCCTTGAACTTTTGGGCTTGGCACGTCTGCGCGGCCGCTGTTTCCGCGAATTGTCCGGCGGGCAGCAGCGGCGGACGCTCCTGGCCAGAGCTTTGTGCGCCGCGCAAAAACTGCTGGTGCTGGACGAACCACTGTCCGGCCTCGACCCGTCCGCCGCGCAAAATGTCTATGCGCTGCTCAAAAAACTGAACAAGGCCGGACTGACTGTTATTATGGTCTCGCACGATTTGCGCGGCGCGCTGCGGCAGGCTACGCATATTTTGCATTTGCAGAATAAGCAAAAATTTTTCGGCACGGTCAAAGATTACAAAAAATGGCGGGAGAAAAACCATGTTTAGTTTTTTTGCGGAAATGTTCTCTTACGTTTTCATAGTCCGCGCGCTGATCGTCGGGCTGCTGGTCTCGCTCTGCGCCGCGCTGCTGGGCGTCAGTCTGGTGCTGAAACGCTACTCTATGATCGGCGACGGTTTGTCCCATGTCGCTTTTGGCGCGCTGGCTGTCGCTTCCGCCTGCCACGCCGCGCCGCTGGCGGTGTCCGTGCCGGTGGTCTTGCTGGCGGCCGTCCTGCTGCTGCGGATCAGCGAAAACAGCAAAATCAAAGGCGATGCGGCGATTGCTCTTATTTCGACCGGCGCTTTAGCGATCGGCGTGACGGTGATCTCTGTGACGACCGGCCTGAATACCGATGTCTGCAATTATCTTTTTGGCAGTATTTTGGCGATGAGCAGAAGTGATGTGTATTTAAGCGTTGGTCTGGCGCTGGCTGTGCTGCTGCTATTTATTTGTTTTTACCAGAAAATTTTTGCCGTGACGTTTGACGAAAATTTTGCGCGCGCCGCCGGGGTCAAAGCCGATTACTATAATACATTTATTGCCTGCCTGACGGCTGTGACTATCGCGCTGGGACTGCGCATGATGGGCGCGCTGCTGATCTCCAGTCTGATCGTTTTTCCGGCGCTGACCGCCATGCGCGTCTGTAAAAAATTTCAAACGGTCACGCTGCTGGCTGCCATTATTTCGGCTGGTTGTTTTCTCGGCGGGCTGATCGTTTCATATCTTTACGCCACGCCGACGGGCGCCAGCGTAGTCCTTATGAATATCGCCCTGTTTTTGTTTTGCGGTCTGCTGGCCTGGCTGCGGGCCAGAGGCTGGCTGCGGATAATCCTGCCTCTGGTGATCGCGGGTAGCCTGCTGGCGGCGGAAGAAAAGATCATTGAGATCAAAGAAAATTTTTTCGTGACGCAGACCAATGAGATTTACGCCAATGCGCCGGATTATCTGGGACGAACGCTCAAATACGAGGGGATTTTCAGTATGTACGAAGATCCGGATTCCGGCAAAAAATATTACGCGGTGATCCGTTACGGCCCGGGTTGCTGCGGCACAGACCTCAACGCTGGTTTTGAGGTGGTCTGGGATAAAGAATATCCGCAGGCCAATGACTGGGTGGAAGTGGCCGGCAAATTGGAGGAATACGATGACAATGGTATTCGTGCTTTGCAGTTGCGCCTGACCTCGCTCAAAGTCCTATCCGTGCGCGGCCAGGAACAAGTCCTGCGTTAAAGCTTAACGCGATTGGTTTTTGTGGCGCGGCTCGTGATATAATTTTTTTATATGAATAAGATCGAACAGGCAATCGCTGAAATCCAGCAGGGCAAAATGATTATTGTGGTCGATGACGAAGCTCGTGAAAACGAAGGCGACGTGGTCTGCGCGGCGGATTTTATCACGCCGGAAAAGATCAATTTTATGATCTCTCAGTGCAAAGGTCTGGTTTGCGCGCCGATCACCGCGGAAACAGCCGCGCGGTTGCATATTCAGCCGATGGTGCAGAACAACGAAGACCCCAAAAAAACCGCGTTTACAGTCTCGGTCGACGCGGCGGGAAAACATGGCGTTACGACCGGCATTTCCGCGGCGGACAGGGCTGTCACCGCCAGGCTGCTGGCCGATCCGCAGGCCGCGGCGGCGGATTTCACCCGTCCGGGGCATGTTTTTCCGTTAATAGCCAAAGCGGGCGGGGTGCTGCGCCGCGCCGGTCATACTGAAGCGGCCGTCGATCTGGCGCTGTACGCCGGTCTGTCTCCGGCGGCGGTTATTTGCGAGATCATCAAGCCGGACGGAACTATGGCGCGTCTGGACGATTTGCGCGTTTTTGCCGCGGAGCAGCAATTAAATATTTACACGGTGCGCGACTTGATCGCCTACAGTCTGAGCCGGAATATTTTGATCGAGCGCACTGAGGAAGTGCACCTGCCGACCGCGCGCGGTATTTTCAAAGCGGTTGGTTTCCGCGAAAAAAATTCTGGCCATGAACATATCGCGCTGCTCAAAGGCGATATTGGCGGCGAGGATGTGCTGACCCGCGTGCATTCCGAATGTCTGACCGGCGATGTGTTCGGCTCCCTGCGCTGTGATTGCGGTAAGCAGCTGGACTACGCTCTGCACGCGATCGAGCAGGCTGGCCGCGGCGTGCTTCTATATATGAAGCAGGAAGGCCGCGGCATTGGTCTGGTCAATAAATTAAAAGCGTATAAGCTGCAGGAAAACGGCCGCGACACGGTCGAGGCCAATGAGGATTTGGGTTTTCCGGCGGATTTGCGCGATTACGGCATCGGCGCGCAGATTTTGGCGAGTCTGGGCGTGCGGTCGATACGTCTGCTGACCAATAATCCGAAAAAAATTATCGGTCTTGAGGGTTACGGCATCAAGATCACCGGCCGCGAGCCGATTGTCATCGAGCCGACGCCGCACAACCGCAAATATTTGGACGCGAAAAAAACTAAATTGGGGCATTTGCTGCCGGATGACAGGTAGCGCCGGGCACCGCAACTTGTGCGGCCTGGAGAGATCGTGCTCCCCGGAGGGATTAAATAAATACCCAATCTCTCACAGAGAGTCCGGCTAATTAAACTTTGATTCGCAACCAACCAACAAAAAGCCTTGTAAAATCGTGCTAAAATTCCGACATGTTATTAAACAACACCGAATACCTATCCGTCCTCAGCGATATCCGTTCACGCATTAAGGCGGCGCAATACCGTGCCAGTCTGAGTGTGAATCATGAACTTCTTGCTCTGTATTGGAGTGTTGGTAAAACGATTAATGAGCATAAAATTTGGGGTGGCAAATTTATCCAGAATCTGTCTAGAGATATAAAAGGCGCTTTTCCAAATTTACAGGGATTTTCTGTTAGGAATATGCAGTATATGGCACAATTTGCAGGCATTTATACTGAGAAAGAATTTACGCAACAACCTGTTGCGCAATTGCCGTGGAGACATCATGTGGTCTTGATGGACAGCGTTAAAAACGCTACTGAACGTAAATGGTACGCTTCCCAAGCCTTGGAAAATGGCTGGTCTAGTAACGTGCTGGATATGCAGATAGAAAATGACCTTTATAAACGGCAGGCTTTGGCTGATAAGACTACTAATTTTAAGCGAAACCTGCCGTCTCCACAAAGCGATTTAGCGCAACAATCTTTGAAAGATTCTTATATCTTTGATTTTATCGAAGCCAGGCAAAATATGATGGAACACGAAATAGAGCATGAATTAGTTGGCCGCCATATCACTCAATTCTTGTTAGAGCTGGGAGCTGGTTTTGCTTTTATTGGCAATCAGTATCACCTGGAAATAGGCGATCAGGATTTTTATATTGATCTTTTATTCTACAACTTGAAGCTGAGATGTTATGTTGTAATTGAGTTAAAGGCTAAAGAGTTTAAGCCTGAGTATGCAGGCAAACTGAATTTCTATGTATCAGCCGTGGATGACATGTTGAAGTCCGAAACTGATAATCCAACTATCGGCATCCTGCTTTGCCGCAAGAAGAACAAATTGATCGCTGAATACGCCCTAAAAGATATAGACAAGCCGATTAGCGTCAATGAGTTTAAACTGTTGGCTAAACTGCCCAAGGAATATGAGAATATCTTGCCGACAGCGGAGGATATTGAAAAACGGTTAAAGTTGCCAGAGCAGATTGATGAGAAATAGGTATTAACCCACTAAGGCTCTTTTATTTTTGCTGCTGATTGTTATTGGTTGGCAATGAATACTTCCATTGACAGACACAATTTCTGTTATTACAATAATTAAATGCAATGCAATAGATTAAACATAATTAGAAAGAAATTCAAAGACAGCCCGGATTTGACCGACAGCGATAATCCAGAGCTTGCCGCTGAATATTTTAGAAAAGCCAAAAGACCCGGTCGTCCTAAAAAAGAATTTCGCAAAG
>JAIRWS010000108.1 GCA_031268855.1 Candidatus Margulisiibacteriota bacterium
AACTGGCTGTCTATAACAACACCGCGGACGCGCCGCTGGCCGCCGAGATTTTACGGGATATCGCCAGGCGGGAAGCGCAATTCCAAGAAGAACATCACGACAGGGCTGCTTCTATGCTCAGCGGTTATCAGAAAAAAATAATAAAAGAAATCCTGCTTGCGGGTTATCGCGCGGAAGAGAGGATCAAGCAGCTGTCGAACAGAGCGGCTTTACATTTGGCAGCCGAAAGATAATTCGCCCCGCGGCGGGGCCAAAGCCCGCTAAACCGGCTTTTTATTCTATAACCAACCAAAAGGTAAGTTCCCTATTGTTTTAATTGTAAGCGTATGTTATGATTATTATCGAAGCGTTATTACATATGGTTTTTATAGGCACACAGCGGCAAGCTGGTTGCGCCTAAATATTATAAGGAGGGTATTATGCGTTATTCACAAAATTCTACCAAGTGTCCGGCGGAGATCACGATCTGCTTGATCGGCAATAAATGGAAGCTGTTGATTCTGCGCGAGCTGTCATTTGGCACGAAGCGTTTTGGCGAGCTGCTGCGCAGCGTGGTCGGCATCAGTCAAAAGGTCCTGACGCAGAGCCTGCGTTCTATGGAGGAGGCCGGGCTGGTCAGCCGCAAGGTTTATGCCGAAGTCCCGCCCAAAGTCGAGTACAACATGACCGCTTTGGCCAGAGACTTAAGCAAACTGCTGGATCTGATGGCCGACTGGGGACTTAAATATCAAGCTCTGCGAAAGAAAAAAAATTAAGACCGCGCGGACGGGCGCCAAGTATACGCTTTTCCGCTGTGAGTTGCTTAGACCACTTTCATAATATAGATCACCGTATAATAAGCGGGTACGGTATTGACGCTGAACGCTGTGCCGTCGCCGGTAGTGGCTGTCGAACCGGTGACGCTGCCGCCAGTGATACTGCCGCTGACCACATGTGAATGAGAGCCGCTTTCGGGGATCTCTACATTGACTTTATGAGCATGTGAACCGCCGGAGATTGACCCTGCGGGCGTCATAGAAAAATTAATAGTAGTAGAACCACCATAAGACAAACTTCCATGTGAGCTGTTACTTTCACCAGAATAGGATGAGGAATCAAAAACACCGGATTTTGCTGTAATTCCTTCGGAAGATTTGTGCAATGAAAGCGAACCTGACGCGGCAGTTCCTGAAAATGTATGCGTATGCACTGGATTTTCATTATCAGTCGTACCGCTGCCCGTATGTGTGTGTCCACCGCTTGAGACTATCGAAAGTCCGCTCGTGTTAAGTCCGCCAAAAGACAAGCCAGTCGCCTCGTGTTTGTGCGAGGGCAGATTGGTCTCGGCCAAAAACACACTCTGACTATCCGCGCCACCGCCCGTGGTAAAATCAGAGCTCGTTCCGCCGCGCAAAAACCGGTCGGTCAGATCCGGCACATTCGAGTCGGCCTGATGATTGGCGGCATTGCAGATCTTCCAGATATTTTTAAATTCCGCGCTGGTCGCGCTCCACGCTGTGGAACTGAATGTTAAGATCGCGCCTTTCGGGAAAAAGGTCAGATCGAGAATGTCACTCGCCAGCATTGGCTTGCCTGTCGCTATAGTCATAAAAATACCCCCTTGTAATTTATTACACTAACCAGACGTAGAATTTCTCCCACCGCTTAACATTTATTTACATTTCAACAACTAAGTTATTGGTTTACCCTCTGATTGTTTTTGTATATCAAAAACCGTACAAATTATAGTATTACTATGGTACTCGTAATAATTATAACAAATAATTATATTTTGTCAATAAGCGTACAAAGAAAGGGTGCCAAATGGATACCGCGTCTTCCGGGTTTTCGGACAGCGACTTGAAAAAATTATTCAGCGGGAAGCTAGCCATGTTACGAAAAGAAAGCGGCCAAACTATGGAGGCCGAGGCTGACAGTTTAGACTTATACAAGAGCGAATATTTCCGTTTTCTCAGCGGCTCGCGTCTGCCGCATTTACGCACGCTCCTGCATATCAGCAAAAAATACGGCGTGACGCTCGACTGGTGGTTCAATGAGCTGGCTACTCTGCCCAAAGACAAAGCGGCGCTCCGGCAAAAAGCTTTTGAGTTGCGGACTTTGAGCCTGCTTAAAAAATTTTCGCCTCCGGCGCAAAACGCCGCGCTGGATGTCCTGACCGCGCTCGCCAAAAATCTGCTTTAGTACCAGTCGGCCAGCGCCCAGATTACGCCCGGACGCATATACATCGACGCGACAAATTTATGATGGACATCCCAGCCTTCCGGCGTGCGGAACAGCATGCCGTTTTTATAAAGCAGACCGTTGACCCGCCGCAGCAGTTTTTCCGCTTTTTTTCTCTGCCCGCGAATGAGCAGATGTCCGGCAAAAGCGTAATTCACGCCAGTCCAGGCATCATTGCCCTGTAGCGCTTTTACCGGCTGGCCGCCGGCAGTGCGGCCGTTGGCCAGGCCGTACCGCCCTTTCTCCACGCCGAGAAAGTTACTGCGGTAAATATGTTTCAACGCGCTGTCTATCTGTTCAGGCTCCAGCACGCCCGGCAGATGCATTTGCTCCAAAAACCATTGTCCGGCCAGCTGCGCGGCCATGATGTCGCTGGAGCGTTCGTCAAAATTAAAATAGCGTCCGTTCCAGAGTTTGCGGTTCAGCGAATTTTTGGCCTTTTTGAGGCCGAGCCGCCACTTCCTGGCCTGTTCTTTTTTACCGAGTATTTCCGCGATCTGCACGCCGGTCTGCAAAGAGGCCAGCCGCAAAATGCCGCAGTAGGCCGACGCGCCCCGCATCAGCCAATTGTCAAAAGTTTGATCGGGAAAATTCTCGTTTTCCGGCAGCCCGTCGTTGTCGCCGTCAAACGCGGAAAGATACTCGATCGCTTTGAGCAAACCCGGCCAGCATTCTGCCAAAAACTCGTGATCTTTTTTGCCGCTGTAATAATAGGCGCGGTAGACCTGCAGCGCATATTTGGAATTTAAATCTTTCCAGCGATTGGCATTCTGCCAGGTATAGGCGTTGAGTTTTTCCCAGGGCGCTTCGAGCGGCGAGCCGAGGTCGTGCGGCAAAGCGTGCCTGCGTTTGCGCAAATCGCGCTGAATAAATTTTCTGTTGTGTTCGCCGCTGACCGTAATTTTTTCCGAAACAGCCGCCCGCGTATGATAATCGATCTTGACCGGATCTTCCACGAAAATTGTTTTAGTAAATTCCCGCATGATCCTTTTTTCGATGTCCGGCCAAAATTTAGCCAGCGGAAACGCGCCAAAAAAACGCACGTCCAGCGTTTCGTAAAAAAGATAATCGTAACATTCCAGATAAGAGTACAAGCCGCTGCGCGCGTCCCAAATGCTGCCGCCGTCCGCCAGATAATATAGCTCATTGAACATCGCCTGCGCGACGCGCGGCGGAACTTTCTTAGCAACCGCGGCGTGCCAGCGCGTGATTTCGTCGGAATATTTAGGCAGATTTTCCAGAACTTCCCGTGCCAGCGCAAAAGAATTTGCGCCGTCCGTGCCGAAATATTTGGTGTAATATTTTTGCACTTTGCCGTTCAAACAAAAAGGAATATCCCAAACCAGCGCGAACGGCACCACCATAGTCTCTCCGGGATTTAAATACACCTTGACCGCCAGCGCGCCGGCCGGCTGTTCGTATCGCGTACTGACATTTTCCGGCAAAACACCCCGCGCCGCAAAAGACTCCCAGATCTCCGGCGCGCCGGACACCGCGTCGAACTGTGTGCAAATAGAAACCTGCGCGCCCTCCGGCGCATAAGCCGCCAGACACATCTCGCCGGACAAGGCGTCCGCGGCGCGCGCGGACTCCGCCTGAAAAACGATGCCCTTATAATCCGCGTCTTCCACGCGCTTGTTGCTGCGGCGACCAATATTTTTCACAAATTTTTGCTCGGTCGCCGCGCCGCTGTTGTCAAAACCCCAGCCCAAAATATTTTGCCAGCTGAACAGCACGGAGATTTCCTGCGGCCGCTTTTGTTTATTGCTGAGCTGCACCCTGAAACACGCGGCCGGATAAGACGTCTCCCGATAATTGTATGGCAGCACTGGCGAAAATTGTTCGACCACCACATCCAGCTCCCGGTATCGATACCACGATTGCGGATACAGCGCGGCGTATTCGCACTTTTTGGGGTTCAGCTTTTTTTTCGTCCAAATTTTACTGCGTAGCGACAGCGGATAGGCTTCGGTCTTGTTCTGGGTTTTCCGAAAAACCGCCAGCCCGCAAGCGTCCAAAATCTCCTCTATATGCACGCCCGGGAAAAGATGCCAGATATTGAAATCGCCATAAGGACTGCGGCTGAAAGTACCGGCGCCCAGGCCGCCCAGCGGCGCGCCCTGCGGAAAAGAATCGATCATCGGATAATCCGCCTGAGGCTTCAGTGTTTTCAGCCGCGCCAGCCGCCGCAATGTAATGCGGTAAGCATTTTTGGGAATCGCCAAACGCGCCATCGGAAACATTTAGAAAATTTCGGTCAAGCCGTAAATTACGAACGCCAGGCCTAGAAACAAACTATTCAGCACCAACAGGGCGCAAGTCGCCTCGCTGGCATTGTATTTTTCGCCAATAGCGATATACGCGCCCATCAGCAGCGACAAAAGCATACAGGCGCCAATAATGAGAACCAGCATCTTGCACCTCAAAAACGGATTGGGCAGATTATACACCCAAAGCGTTTGTCTTGCCAAAATCGCGGCCGCGGCGCAAAGTTGGCATTTTTCTTGCGGTATTACCTATATAGGACTTGGCAAAAAAGTTAGAAGCAGGGAACAACGAAAGGAGAGCGCCATGAATCCGGTCAAAGAAATTAACGATCTGCTCGATCATTGTCTGGCGGGGAATATTTCGGACATTCACATCGAATCTTTTCAGGAATATTTTCAGGCGCGCTGCCGCGAGGACGGACTGCTGGCGGTTTGGCGGCGGTATCCAGCGGCCGAGCGTGGACAATTTTTCTCGCGGCTCAAAATAATGGCCGGCATCGACACCAATAAATTCGGCGTGCAGGACGGCCGCTTTACCTATAAAGACCGCAATGTGCGCCTGTCCGTCCTGCCGGTGTTTTGGGGCGAGAAAATCGTTCTGCGCCTGCTGGGACAATCTTTGCAGCTGGACATCAATTCGCTCGGCCTGCCGTCAGCTATACTGCCGTCGCTGCAAAACAATGTCCGCCGAACAGCCGGCCTTATTTTGGTCACCGGGCCTACCGGCTCCGGCAAAACGACCACGCTTTATTCTCTGCTCAAATTACTGGACTGCGCGCAGAAAAATATTATTACTATTGAAGACCCCATAGAGTACCAGCTGGAGGGCATCAATCAGGTGCAGATCAATCAAGCCCGCAGTCTGGATTTTGCCGGAGTATTGCGCGCTGTTTTGCGGCAGGACCCGGATATTATTTTCATCGGAGAGATCCGCGATGAAGTAACCGCGCAAATAGCGGTGCGCGCCGCCCTGACCGGGCATTTGGTCTTTGCCACGCTGCACACCCGCGGCACGCTGGAAACTTTTACACGGCTGCTCGATCTGGGCATTGCCAAATACCTGCTCGACGCGGTGCTGGTTTGTATTCTTTCCCAGCGGCTTTACCGCAAACTTTGTCCGGCAGCTCCGGGCGGTTTTAAAGGCCGTTCCGGTCTATTTGAATACCGCTCTTTTTCCGATAATCTCGCCTATTCTTTCGCCGAAGCCAGTGAAGAGATACTAAAAAATGGCCTAACTACGGCAAAAGAATTGTTGTTTAATTGATGTGGATAACTTGTTTAAAATATTTAGAATATTTCGGCCCGCGAAAACTTTATTGCAAATTTGTTAAAAAAATTTAACGCTATATGTGGAGATTTTGTGAAACACCAAACCACATATGTAGTGTTTTTTATCTGTTTTTGTGAAAAACCGCCTGAATCCCGATAAAACCAGGGTTTTACGCCGCCGCTGAGCAAAAGCCCTCTGTGGATAAGTCGTGGATAAACTAATTTTCGCTGATTATTTGCGCGGAATTTATTGTTTCTATCGGATAAATTTCATAGCGTCCCAAAAGATCCTTAGCCGCCGTCTCGCGGGCAACTTTATCGCTATAAAAGGCAAAAAGCGCCGCGCCAGATCCCGACATACCGCAGGCGACAGGGTTTGTTTTTGCAAGCGTCTGCCTGTAGGCCGGCAATTCTGGCCGCAGCGCGGCCGCCGCCAGCCAAAGCGCGTTATATGTTGGAATATTTTCCGGTGAAATTTTGCCCCGCAGGTAAGCGTCGTCAGCAAAAATTTTGTCCCCAGAGGGACGGTAAGCTTTGTACACTTCGGCGGTGGGAAGCGCGAACGGCGGCTTTAAGATCAAGCCGTGCAGGCGCGGCAATTCAGGGATCTTTTGCAGCGTTTCTCCGCGGCCTGTGGCAAGATACGCGCCGCCGTGCAGACAATAGGCAATATCCGAACCAAGCTGAGTAGCGATTGCCGCCAGTTCTGCCAGCGGTAAATCGAGCGCCAGAAATTTGTTCAAGCCGAGCAAAGCGCCGGCGCAATCCGTCGAACCGCCGGCCAGACCGGCCGCCAGCGGAATTTTTTTGACCATAGTAATTTTGACGCCCCGCGCCGGCGCGTATTTTTGTAAAAAAATTTCCGCCGCGCGATAAACCAAATTTTGCTCCGGTCTATCCGTGATGCCAGACGGCAGGTCTACTTCCAGGCTGTCCGCCCGCGCGAACTCCAGCGTATCATACAGCGAAACCGACTGTAGCACCGTCCGCAATTCATGATAACCGTCGCGGCGTTGACCGAGCACATTCAAGACCAGATTTATTTTGGCGGCGCTCTTAACCCGCAAAGTCATTATTTAATATTGATCGGATATTTTTTCTTGGCGGTCTCGACCAGCGACTGGATTTTTTCCGTCTGCTTTTGCTGCAACAGCGTCGCTTGAATATCCTGCTTGATCTCAGCCAGCGGGCGCTGGGTTTCAGCGCGGCGGTCAGTCACTTTTATAATGTGCCAGCCGAACTGCGTTCGCACAGCAGACTTCGTGGTCTCGTCTTTTTTCAAAACGAACGCGGCCTGCTCAAACGGCTCGACCATCTGGCCTTTGGTGAAAAAACCCAGGTCACCACCCTGACTGGCGCTGCCCGGGTCAGTGGAAAATTCTCTGGCCACGTCAGCAAAATTGCGGCCTTTGCCCAGTTCGGTCTGCACAGCCTTTACTTCGTCTTCTGTGTCGACCAAAATATGGCTGGCGCGCACCGCTTCCGGCTGCACAAATCTTGTCTTGTTGTCATTGTAGTATTTGGAAACATCCGCGTCGCTCACCGAGACATCGGCCACTGAATCGCGGACATACTGATTGGTCATAACGCCTTCTTTGATATTCTCCAAAGTTTTCAGCACCTCGGGGTTTTTTTCATAGCCCCGCGCTTTAGCTTCGATCGCCAGCAGTTTGTTTTCGATCAAGCGGTCGAGTATTTCACGCTGGCCTTCCGCCGTGGAATAAAACTGCGCGTACTGCGCCGGCAATGTATCCGCATAAGCCTTGACGTCAACCTCGGTAATACTGTGCGCCGCGCCGATCGCCGCCAAAACTTTGTCCGCGGCAAACAAACCGCCGCAAAGAAAAACTATCAGCATAAATTTTTTCATGAAAGCCCCCCGGATTAAATTAACAGTATTATACACCTGTCCGGCAGGAGCACAAATTGTTTTTTACTGTTCTTTTTCCGGCAGAAGCAGGCGCGAAATTTGCGCGTTTTCCGCGGCGTTGGCGGAAGGCTCTAGCAGTCCGGTCAGCGGCGGCAGGCTTTCCCGCCGGCCCTGCACATATTTAAATTTCGCCAGTACTCTGGCCGTGTCCAGGCGCGAAAGCTCCGTTTGCGGTTGAAAATAGTTTTCGGCGGCCAGCGCAAAAAACGCTCTGGTCTGCGCGATCTCCTGATAAGCCCAATGCGTGTCCGGCACATCAGCAAAAACCGGCGCGCTTAAAAAAACGCCGGCCAAATCTTCGCCGAGAGCCGCGCTGTATCTGGCAAAAACGCAGGCCGCTTCCGCTTTGCGTATCGGCTGGTTTAGACGCGCCGTGCCGTCAGGATACCCCCGCAGCAAACCATAACGCGCCGCTTTTTCCGCTTCGGCCAGCTGTTCGCCGGCCACGTCAGAAAATTGCGGGATCGTTCTTTCCGGTAGCGGCAGACCCTGCTCTTCCAGCAGGCGGGTCAGCATCCTGAACATTTCTTTTCTGGTCAGCGGCAGTTCCGGATTGAAAACCGCGCTTTCATTTTGTTCTGTCGCCGCGGCCGCAAACATTTCCTCCAAAATTTCCATTTCAGCTTCGGTGTCCTCTGTCGGATATTCTGCCGCTTCGTCCGCGTCCGCGATCACTGTCGTCGGCAGTATTATCGGCCGTAAAGCTACCTGCGAATATTCTTCCGTTTCATCTTCCTGATAACGCACGCCATTTCCGGTAAAAACCATCGGCGGCAGCATTATCGGCCGCGCCAGAGGATTGTCTTCGCCGTCAAAAGTAAACGAAGCGTTGCTGATCACAAAATCGCCGCCGGATATTTGCGCCGCTCCAGCTAAAAAAGTCTCCTCAGCCGCGGTCTCCACCGCGGCCACTTCTACTTCTTCTTCCGCGTATTCTTCCGCGTCCGTGGCGTCAGCAAAATATTCTGCTTCCTCTTCAGCTGTTAATTCGTCCTCGGGCGCCGTTTCAGCAAAATACTCTTCGTCCTCGTCCGCGGCGTCAGCAAAAAATTCCTCGTCTGCTTCATAGTCGTCCTCTGTCAGTCCGGCCAGCGCTTCTTCCGCATCTTCATATGCATCTTCATATATGTAGGTCAGCACCGTCGCCCAGCCGCCGCCGTGCCCGGCCTTGTCCACAGCGCGCACCCGCAAATAATACTCGCCGAAATCATCCACCGGCGGCGGATCAAAAAACGGCGCGTTAAATTCCGCGCTGAAATTATTGTCCTGAAAAAAATCGGAAGCGCCAGCTTCGTCAGCGCCCCAGTAAACATAGTAGCCCTTGATCTCCTCGCTGGAGTCAGGTTGATTCCACGTGAACGCGGCGCAATCATTATCCCTGGAACGAATTTCCGCGACGGTCGGAGACGATCCGGGCGCGGCTTGCAAAACACAAACAGAAAACAGCAGTGTCAAAAGCAGGCAAAAAAATCGTTTCACAAAAAATATCCCCCCAGAAACATTTACAATAGCGACACTAAACACACATTCATACTTATTATAATGCTACTATAAAAAAACATTCTTGTAAAGCAAAAAATATGCAGTCGTACAATTGGTTAATAGTATTTAACTTACCGCGGTAAACATTTTTATCGCCGCGCATCGAGCCATCATCTCCATAGGTATTTATGTCTCTGCCAGACCAAACCTGGATTATTGGTGGCTGAGCTTGTGGCCACCGCG
>JAIRWS010000109.1 GCA_031268855.1 Candidatus Margulisiibacteriota bacterium
TATTTACCTTAACCCAATCTTAACAATTCCTTAATATTTAACAAATTTTTAATAATTATACTTTGGCACAAATGTTGTCAAACTTGAGTTTGCAAACCAAAGAAAATATTTTTCAGCAGATACTGTCAAAATCAGCGCTTTTCGTGGCGGCGGTTTTGAGCTTGTTTTTCTTGACGCTTTTGCTGAAATCCCTGCCGGCGCTCTGGTCCAACGGTTTTAATTTTTTCACCGGCACGGTTTGGGATCCGCTGACCGGCGAATACGGCGCGTTTTCGCTGCTGTACGGCACGCTTTTAACCAGCGTTGGGGCTTTGCTTTTGACATTGCCTCTGGCGTTGTCTATCGCGCTTTTTCTCGGCGAATTTTTCCGCCAGGGTCTGGCCGCTTCCGCTCTGCGCTTGTCTGTGGAATTGCTGGCCGGCATCCCGTCCGTGGTTTACGGTTTTTGGGCGCTGTTCGTTTTGGTGCCGCTGATCCGCCGTCTGGAAACAACTCTCGGCATTGTGCCGTTCGGCGTTGGCATTTTGACCGCGGCGCTCGTGTTGGCGATCATGATAATCCCTTACGCGGCCTCTCTGTCCGCCGAAGTCATCAAGCTTGTGCCGCAGGATATTCGTGAAGCCGCGTACTCGCTGGGCGCGACGCGCTATGAAGTTATCCGCCGCGTGATCCTGCCTTATGCCCGGTCAGGCATTTGCGCCGGAATTCTACTGGCTTTTGGCCGGGCCTTTGGTGAGACGATGGCCGTGACGATGGTCATTGGCAACGCCAATAAAATGCCGGCCTCGCTGTTTGACACCGGCAATACTATGGCCAGCCTGATCGCCAATGAATTGGCCGAAGCGACCGATCCGCTGTACGTTTCCAGTTTGGCGCAGATCGGCTTGCTGCTTTTGGCCGTGTCCGCGCTGATCAATCTGGCCGGCCGATCTATCAGTAAAAAATTTAGCGTGGAGACGTGAATATACGATGGTTAATACGATGACTAATACGATAAATAATACGCTACGCTGGCGGCAATTACTGGACAAAGTTTTTTTCGGAGTAATTTGTTTTTTTTCAGCCTTGTCCGTTTTGCCGTTGATCTTAATTTTGGGCTATTTGCTGGTCAAAGGCGTGACCTCGCTAAACTGGCAATTTTTCTGCCGCGTGCCGCAGCCGCTGGGCGAGACCGGCGGCGGTATCCTCAACGCGCTGTGCGGTTCGTTGCTCTTGCTGGCCGTAGCTTTCCTGCTGGCTGTGCCGCTGGGTTTGTTTGTCGGCATTTACCTCGCGGAAAATAAAAAAAACCGGCTGGCGGACTGCGCCCGCTTGTCTGTGGAGATTTTGCAGGGCGTGCCGTCCATCGTTATTGGTCTGGTGCTCTACACCTGGCTGGTCCTGCCGCTCAAATCTTTTTCCGCGCTGGCCGGCGGCGCGGCTCTGGCGCTGATGATGCTGCCGGTCAGCGTGCGTTCGACAGAAGAAACTCTGCGCCTGATACCGCCAGAGCTTAAAGAAGCCGCGCTGGCGCTGGGTGTGCCGTATTACCGGACGATCCTGCGCGTTGTTGTGCCGTCGGGGTTGAGCGGCATTGTCACCGGCGTGCTGCTCAGTCTGGCGCGCGTGGCCGGCGAGACCGCGCCGCTTTTGTTCACGGCTTTTGGCAATCCTTTTTTGAGCCTGGCTTTATTCCAGCCGATCGAGTCTCTGCCGCATTTGATTTTTTATTACGCGACCAGCCCTTATGCGGAATGGCACCGCCTGGCCTGGGGCGCGTCTTTTGTGCTGGTGGCCGGCGTGCTGTTTTTAAATCTAGCCGCCAAATTTTTGACCCGCCGCTGGCGCGTGCAGTTTTGAGAAGGAGAGCAGATGTCTATTTTGGCAATTCAAAATCTCAATGTGAGTTTTCTGGAAAATACCGTGGTCAAAAACGTCTCTATGGATATTGAGGAGAAAAAAGTCACGGCGATAATGGGGCCGTCGGGCTGCGGCAAGACAACAGTTCTGCGCGCGGTCAATAGGCTGCACGAGCTTTCCGCGCGCGCGCGCGTTACGGGCAATGTCCTGCTGCACGGCGAAGACCTTTACGCGCTGGACGCGATACTCGTGCGCCGCCGGATCGGCATGGTTTTTCAGCGTCCCAATCCTTTCCCGACAATGAGCATTTATGACAATGTGATCGCGGGTTATCTGCTCAACGGCCTAAAGCTCAGCCGGCCGGAAATGGATGATTTGGTCGAGACCGCTCTGCGCTCTGCCGCGCTCTGGGACGAAGTCAAGGACAGTCTGCGCCGGCGCGGCGCGTTTCTCTCCGGCGGTCAGCAGCAGCGGCTCTGCATTGCCCGCGCTCTGGCCCTGCGGCCAGAAATTTTGCTGCTGGACGAACCGACTTCCGCGCTGGATCCCAGGGCGACGGCGAGCATTGAAGAGCTGCTGACACAGCTAAAAAAAACCGTGACACTGATGCTGGTTACGCACAATATCGCGCAGGCTTCGCGCGTTTCGGATTTTACGGCCTTTATGTATCTGGGCGAGCTGGTGGAATTCGGCGCCTCGGCCAAAATGTTCACCACGCCGCAGGATAAAAGAACGGAAGAATATTTGACCGGAAAATTCGGCTGAACGAAAGGAGCAAAAATGTTGACGGAAAAACTGTTGGATCTGAAAAAAAATCTGCTGGAATATGCCGCGCTGGCGGAAATGATGGTGGCGGACGGCATACAGGGACTGCTGCAAAAAGACGAAGCTAAATTAAAAAATATTCTGGGAAAATATGAGCCGCAGGCCAATTTCAGAGAAATCGAACTGGACGAAAAATGCACGAGTCTGCTGGCGCAGTATCAGCCCAAAGCCAAAGATTTGCGGACGATTTTAATGGCGCTAGGTATGAACCGCGATCTGGAGCGCATCGGCGATCATGCCGTGAATATCGCGCAAAGCGCGCTGTATCTGCTGGAACGTCCGCCATTACAGCCGCTGCGTGACCTGCCGCGCTTGAGCGGTCTGGTCAACGGCATGCTGCGGGACAGCGTCAACGCTTTTCTGCAAGAAAATTCCGTGCTTGGCAAAAATGTCTGCGGGCGCGATGACGAGGTGGATAAACTGCGCGCGCAGATTTTGCGCAAATTAATTGCCTGCATGTCTGCCGATACCTCGACTATTGAGCGCGCCCTGCATATAATTAGAATATGCGGCAATCTGGAGCGGATCGCCGACCTGACGACTAATATCGGTGAAGAAGTGATTTTTATGGCGGAAGGCCGGGTGCTCAAACATCATCAGGGAGAAAAATAAAAATGCCTTTGATCGCGGTGCTGGATGATGAGCCGGATATTCGGGAGCTGATTTCCCTTAATCTTAAAAAAGCCGGATTTAACGTAAAAGAATTTGCTGAGCCGAAAACTTTTTGGCGTTATCTTAGCGCGGATTTGCCGGACGCGCTGATCCTGGACTTGATGCTGCCCGACATGGACGGCCTCGAGATTTGTAAGCGGCTGCGCGGCCAGACCCGCACGGCGCGTCTGCCGGTCATTATGCTGACCGCCCGCACGGAAGAGATCGACAAGATCATCGGTCTGGAGCTCGGCGCGGACGATTATGTGACCAAACCTTTTTCGCCCAAAGAATTAGCCGCGCGGGTGAAAGCTTTGCTACGCCGGCGGGAGAGTCCGACGGAGCAGAAAGTTTTGCGCGTCGGCAAAAATATTGTGCTGGATCCGGAAAAATACGAGGTCTTAATAGAGGGACGCCCCGCGGAATTGACCAGCACGGAGTTTAAGATACTGCAAATGCTGGCTGAGAAAAAAGGCGTGGTGTTTTCGCGCGATAAAATTTTAGACCGGCTCTGGGGCAATGAAAAAACCGTGTTTGACCGCACGGTGGATGTGCATGTCAAGCACTTGCGCGCCAAGCTAGGCCGGTACGCCGCCTATCTGAAAAATATCCGCGGCGTGGGCTACAAATTGGAATGGCAATGAAGCGCAATATTCTGCGCCGTTTGTTCGGCGGGTTTTTTCTGCTAACGCTGGTTTTGCTGCTACTGTTTTTTGCCGTCTTGTTTTTTTCGTTGAAAAATGATTCGGCGCGGCTATTAGGTGAAGAATATAAAAAATATTCCGAAGCGCTGGCGGCCAATCTTGCGCCGCGGCTTGCCGCTCCAGATCTACCCGGCTTGCGTCAGCAGGTTTTAGCTTTGAACCAGCGTGCCCAGTGGCGGCTGACAGTGATCTCCGCCGACGGTTGGGCGCTGGCCGATACGGCCGCCGATTCTCAAACTATGGAAAATCATTTTACGCGGCCGGAGTTTTTAGCCGCGCTGCGGGGCGAGAGCGCTTACGCCGTGCGTTACAGTCAGACACTGGGCAGAGATTTTTTGTACGCCGCCGCGCCTATTTACGCCGGTGAAAAAATTATCGGCGCGGTGCGGATCAGTCTTTCCCTGCAGCGGGTTACGGTTTTGTTTTGGCCGCTGATCAAAACGGCCTTGCTGGGCGCGCTGGTCTTTTATACGCTGCTGTTTTTGCTGGCTTTCCGGCTGGCGCGCCGCATCGCTTCCTCGCTGAATAATCTGGAAGATGCCGCCAGCCGCGCGGCCGGCGGTGATCTGACAGCGCGGGTTTATTTGGCTGACCGCGATGAATTTCAACCGCTGGCGGAAAAATTTAATCAAATGGCCACGCAATTGGCCGGCTCGCTGGCGCAGATCCGCCGCCAAAAGACCGAGCTGGAAACTATTTTGGAATCTTTGCCGCACGGTTTGCTGGTCGTGGACGGGCAGGGACGGCTCAAATTGAGCAGCAAAAGCCTGCGGCGGATAACCGGCGTGGACGAACTGGCTGGGCATTTTTACTGGGAAATTTTCCGCGGCGCGGAATTTAGCGCGCTGCTGGAGCGGGCCGCGCAGGATGGACAAAATCATTTCGGCGAACTGCTCAAAAACGGCCGTTGTTATGCGGTTAGCGTTTCTCCTCTGCCGGAAAATGATCTGGTTGTCCTCCTGCAGGATATTACCGAGACGCGTGAGCTGGAACGCATCAAGCGGGATTTTGTGGCTAACGCCGCGCATGAGCTGCGCACGCCGCTGACCGCGATCAAGGGCTTTGCGGAGACTCTGGAGGACGAATTATCCGCCGCGCAAAAACATTATGTGGCGGTGATTAAAAATAACACCGAGCGTTTGATCAATATTGTGCGGGACATTATGGCGCTCTCCGAGCTGGAAGCCGGCCAGACGCTGGAAAAAGAAAAGTTAAATTTAAAAACTCTGCTGGCCGGCCTGCAAAATATTTTTGCGGCGCGGCTCAAAGAAAAAGGGCTGGCTTTTTCTATAGTAGAAGAGACGCCGGTGGAGACCCGCGGCGATGTTTTCAAGCTGCAGCAGGTCTTCATTAATCTCCTTGATAATGCCGTGAAATATACGGAGAAAGGCGGAGTGACTGTGCGGATCGCTAAAACCCCGACGCGCGCTGTGGTCTCGGTGGAAGACAGCGGCACGGGCATACCGCCGGCGGAGCAAAGCCGCATTTTTGAACGTTTTTATGTAGTGGATAGATCCCGCTCGCGCGCGCTAGGCGGCACCGGACTGGGCTTGTCCATTGTCAAACATATCGTGCTGCTGCACAACGGCGAAATTACGGTGGAGTCCTCGCCGCGCGGCAGCAAATTCATTGTCGCTTTACCGCTATAAAAAACAAAGGCGCGTTTTTTATTAGCGCGCCCTTGCCTCAAAACCTAAGAACTAGATTTTACTAAGCGTATACGCTGAAACCTGGCCGTCGGTTATGGTAAGCTCACTTTTTACAAAATAATCTGCCGCACCGTTATAGCCACCAAATTTTAGGGTATAAGCGCCATTAGTAAACGGAACATGCGCTTCCTCCATTGCTCCTTCGATATCACTCGAGATCAGCAGCCACCATTTATTGGCGGCAACATCACCATTCCAAGAAAGCTTATTAGATGGATAATATTCTAGGGCAGCTCCTCCGCCGGACATATTAAGC
>JAIRWS010000110.1 GCA_031268855.1 Candidatus Margulisiibacteriota bacterium
GGAGGGATTAAATAAATACCCAATATTCTGGGAAATATACCTTTTGTGATACTGCAGGGTTAGCAGATCGGGCTTGCCCTCATCGATCAAAACAACCGGGAAAATCAGAGCGCTTTTTGGAGTATCGGGATATTCTTGTTTTAATATTTCCCACGGCGTCTGGTTGTCTTTGTTCCTGTTTTTCCGCAGATAATTAAAGTCCACCATGTAGGTATATTCTTTGCGCAGCAGGTCGGCCAGGTCTCTATACAGCTCTATGCTGTAAAACTCATCCTCTACCAGTCTATGGAATGTTTCCACATCCGAGTTAAAGGTCGGCGCGGCTGGCGGTATGTGTCTTAACTGCATGCCTAGCTTTTCCACCACAATACTCTCAAAATGCGTCAGGCCTGTATGTTTCTTGCCGCCCCCGTTGAATTCACTCCCGTTATCCGTCTGAATGGTTATCCGGCTCAGGTCAAAACCTTTGGCTTTCAGATGTTCGCCCAGCATCTCCATAAAAGCTCCGGTGTTCTCCTGCGTATTCCGCTTCATCAACGCTACAAATGTCGCCCCGGTCTTTACATCCCTGGCCGTTACTTCATACCGCGGATAGTCTTTCCTGTTATTCAGAAACTGCGGCCAGTAGGTCGCTATATCCGTTAAGACCTTCACGTCCACCTGTATTTTCTCAAAGGCTTTATACAGTCTTTTCGTGCTCCACAGAAAATGTCTTTTCTTATGCCGCTTTTGCCTTTTTCGTCCCAGTCCGTGCTCTTTAACTATCCGCTGAATACAGCCTTTCCCCTGTTCTGTTATACCAAACCGCTCTATGAGCTTTCTACTGCCGTATTTATTTCTCGTTTGTTTGCGTAAGTTAATGATGTATTCTTCAAATTCCTCGCTGCATTTATTTGGCATGCGGTGCGGCCGTCTGGATATTTCTGTTAATCCCGTTATTCCTACTTTTTCATATCTCCTCCGCCATTTCCGCACCGTCCAGATACTGCATTTGAACAGTCTGGCTGTGGGTTTCAGTCCTATAGCGTAACTGCTTTTTACCAGTTGCAGCCGCAATTCATATTTATGTTCCCTTTTAACTATTTTCATTATGCTGTAATATTCCACGGGGAGGATCCTTTCGTTCGCTAGACGTTTGATCCTCCTTACTCTACCAGCTCCTGGTATTTCCCCTGTATCTCCCTGAAATATCTTTCCCCCATACTCCTTAATCTCTCCAGAGGAGCACCTTCTCTCTGGGCTGACCTAAAATATTATGGTGTATGGATAATCCCGAAAGTTGTGACCGAGAGCGGCCTCACTTCGCTTGCTTGTGGGTCTCACTTAACGGCAGCCACTTCATGGCCTTGTTAAGTTCGACTCAAGCCGCCGAGGAAATCCTGTCGGCCAGAGGGCTGACAGGGCATTGAAATATTATGGTACTTCCTCGGCGGTTACGACAAAGATAATATCCGAAGCTGTTTTTTCGCGGACGGTGCTGCGGAAGAAAATATTCAACAGCGGCACATCCCCCAGAAAAGGAATTTTCTGCACGCTTTCACGTTCTTCCTCGTTATACAGACCGGCGAGCACAAAACTTTCCTGCGCTTTGAGCAGCAAGGTTGTTTCCACCTGACGGGTAGACAGCACCGGAAACTCGCCGCCTTGAGTTTGTTTCCAGTATTTGATCGAGCTGATTTCCGGCTGCAGAGAAAGTAAGATCTGTCCGGGTTCGGCTGGCAGCGGCAAAAAAGTCAGATTGATCCCCGAATCAATATACTGGATTTGCCAGTGCAGCTGTTCGCCGTTTTGTACGGGCAGGGAGTAAGGCAGGCGGTCGCCGATATGGATGGATGCCGCCTGACCGGTCAGCGTGGTCAGATTGGGCGCGGCCAGCAAGCGCGCCTCTCCCTGACCGGCGCGCGCCTGCAGGGTTGCCAAAATTTCCGGTGTGGTTTTGCCCAGACGCAGTCCGCTGGAAGAAAAATCCCAGTCCAGGCCCAGCGCGGTCAGGTCATTGGTCGTCATTTCCAGCACGTTAATTTTCAGCTTGACGGCGCGCGGCGGTTTGTCCGCGGCCTGCAAAGCCGTAAGGATTTTTTCGGTCGGGAGGTCTGCGCCGAGGAGCAGTATATTATTATTTTTTTCGGCGCAGACCACAGCATCAGGATAGAGTTTCTCGATTATTTTGACCGCGTCTTCGGCGGCGAGATAATTCAGCGTCACCGCGCGGTAGTTTTGTACTGGCGGCAGTCCGGCCGCTGTTCGGACTGCCGCGCTTTGATCCGGCAGCGCAAAAGGGTCGCGCGCCAGACAGAGATTTAAAAACAAAAAGACCGCCAATATTTTATTTCTCATCTTTTACTCCTTGAATAATTATTTTTTGTTCCTGCGGTGTGATATTGATTTGCGTTATCTCGCCGATATTTTCCACAGCCAGCGCACGCAGGAGATCCAAAAACGCGCCGTAGCTGCCCGTGAAAACTATTTCCAGTCCGTTCGCGCCGCTTTTGCTACTGCTGAAACTTAAGCCTTGTTTCCCGCCGAGCGCGCGGATAGTTTCCAATTCAAGGTATTCCGGCAGGGCCGGCGCGTCCAGATATTTTTGCAGCAGCGGCTCCTGGCGCATTTTGATTGTCTCGCCGCGCAGGCGCAGATTGGCGTAATGCAGCCGCGCGCAGTTCAGCGCCAACAGCAGGCACGCCGCGGCCAGAAGCAGCGCGACAAGACCCGCGCCGGCGATTTTTGCCAATAGTTCTTTATTTTCGGGCGGCACTTTTTAGCTCCTTGGCCAGGAATTTTTTCAGGTCGGCGCGCAGGGAAAAATTAATCACGGCGCTTTTGCTCAAACTGGCCAGCTCCGGTTTCAGGCTGGAGTCCGTTTTGAGCGCTTTTTGCAGCGCCTTCAGGTCTTTGTCCGCCGGACAAAACCCAGCGAGCCGTAATTCCTGCGCGCTGTAACTCAGTTCCGTGAAATAGACTTGTTCGGGCAGAGCGATGCTGAACGCGTAAAAATAGCCGCCGAGTTTTTGATTGAGCGCCTGGTTTTTTTGCAGCGCGGTCAGGCGGCGTTCATAATTTTTGCGTGTTTTGATTTGCGCCGCTAGATTTTGCCGTTCATTATTCAAGGAAATATTTTGCGCGGCTAAAATATTCTGCAGCCAGAAAAGCAGCGGCGCGGCCAGCAGACAGAGAACCGCCGCGCCCAGCAGCAAGATTTTTCCGTAGTTGTACAGTCTCCGCAGATACGGCGTGATCTGCCAAAAGGCCGCCCTGTTTTCGTACAGCAAAAATTGTCTGTCCGCCGAGTAAATTTTGACCGCTTGTTTTTGCCGCGCGGTCAGAGGCGTTAAGTCCGCTTTGGGCAGGACGCAGAATAAGCCCTGCAAATTTTCCGCGTCGCGCAGGTAGATCTGATAAGCGTAAAAATAATTCTCAATGGGCTGGGGCAGAAGTGAATTGATATGCCAGGCCAATTGTTCCGCTTCGGAGATGTTTTTCTCGGTTTTTAGGGTAAATTGCTCGATTTGCAGGAGCTGGGGGTCAAGCAGGATTTCCAGCTCATCGGCGTCCGCGGGCAATATTTCCGCGTTTTCCGCCAAAACGGCCAAATTGACGCTGGCTTTTTTGTATTCCCAGAACTTTTGCATATTCTGGAAAGATGCAACTTTTATGCCAGTTGGCAAAAATCTTAGCGATTTGCTAATGCTCTTTCAGCCACTTTAGCCAGTTGTCAACTTTGGCAGCGTCATCCTGACGGTCTTGTTTTAGTAAAAATTCTTTAGCGGTCTGCAAATCGTCCTCCGCGTCGCTGTCAAAATCGCCGTTTTGCTGAAACAGATTTCGCGCGGAGACAAAAGCTTTTTCCGCTTCTTTTGTCTTGCCCAAAACCAAATACGCCAGCGCGCTGTGCAAACGCAAAAAACTACTGGCCCGATTAGAGTTAAAGGTTAATCCGTTTTGCGCCCAAGACAGGGCTTCCTGATAATCCTGCTGTTTGGCGGCTATTCTTGCCAGCCAAGAGTTTATAGTTGCGGTATCATCAATTACAGCATTATCAGGCTGACTGATACTCGTCAATTGATTTAAAGCTAGAGAAAAATATTTCTGCGCCTCAATATAATTTTGTTGTTCAAAATTAAAATTACCTATCACACAATAGGCGAGACCCAAATTTTCTCGCAGTTCCATGGTATGAAGCGGATTATCCACACCAAGATTTAGCCGCGCCGGGACATATTGCACTACTTTTTCCGCATCTTTCATATTACAGGCAAGACCAGCCAGATCTTCATAGGTATCACGAATGGCTTCCTCGTCGCCGTTGTCCTGCGCCAGCTTCAAAAATGCCAGGAAATCTTTTTCCGCATTTTCATAATCCTGCAGTTCTCTATAGGCAATTGCTCTGTTTCTGTAGGCATACCAGGCTTCCTCTCCTGTAGTACATCCGAAACGTTCCAAAATTTCCGAGGCATAGTAAATTATTTCTGTATAATTCGTTTCTTTAGTGTAATAAAGTAAAGTGTCGGCAGTTTTGATGCTGGGATATATCTCGTAGGCTTTTAATAGGTATTCTCTAGCCTGTCCGGTGTCGCCTCTTGTTTGCATTTCGGAAGCCAACATTATATTACTGAACCATTCTATCTGCCTTTCTCGCAAAGGGTGAAAAACCTGTTCAATATTTTCTGGCTGTATATGGTGTTCTTTTATAATAACATCCTTATTGACCTGTTTTAAATAAGCGGAAAATCCATCGTTGGGGCGGGAAGTCCGGGGCCGAATGAGGCTAGGATCTACAGCGGGATCAAATTTATTAGTATAATATTTGCCCTGATATTCTAGCAGCATTCCTCCGTCCTTGGGTAGCCAAATCAAACCAAGATCAGCCCAGGCGCTGTCTATTGTCTGCATTTTGGCCCGGAGAGCAAATAATATTGTATACAAAGCAAACCAGCTAACCCCCTCATCCAATCCCCTGCCCAGAAGCTGTTCCGTAAATAAATTAGTTCTAGTAGGGATGCCGTACAGCAAAAGCTCCGGCCTGTGTGCATAAAAGTTCTCTTTAGCGGCGTTGAGTTTGCCCAGCATCGTTTGCTCGCGGCTTTGGATCACCGCCCGCTGCATATCGTCCGTCACTCTATCCAAAAACCATCTAGCCTGAGTGATCTTTTGCTCCGGGACAAATCGGGCTTCCGCAATGAACGGATAATTCACATCCGGGCTAGTATGAAAATCAAGATTTCTATTGACATTGCTGGCTTTATGCATAAGCGAAACTCCTTGTTAAAAATATATATGAATATATCGTCAGTTCTGTTTGGTTATTTCATTTTTTTGCGTAACATTTTCCGCATCTGGCGGCGGTTGTTTCCCTGTTCAATGCTCTTTCAGCCACTTTAGCCAGTCCTGGATTTTTTTCTCATAACCGCGGTTGGTCGGCTCATAGTATTTGCGTTTTTCCGGTAAATATTGCATATCCTTAACGTAAGCGTTGGGATGATCGTGCGCGTATTTATAGCCCGAACCTTTGCCGTTTTTCTTTTCCTGTGCGTACACGGCGTTGAGCAGTTGCGGCGGCACGGCAAAATCCACGCCGCTTTCCACATCGGCCAGAGCCTTGTTGATGGCCAGGTACGACGCGTTGCTTTTGGGCGCGGCGGCCACATAAACGGCGGCCTGCGCCAGAGTGAGTTTGGCTTCGGGGTAGCCGATCTCCGCGACAGTGGTCAGCGCGGCGTTGGCGACGAGCAGAGCCAGCGGGTCGGCGTTGCCCACATCCTCGGACGCGCAGATGACAATGCGCCGCGCGATGAAACGCGGGTCTTCACCGGCGTAGATCATTTTGGCCAGCCAGTACAAAGCCGCGTCCGGATCAGAGCCGCGCATCGACTTGATGAACGCGGAGATAATGTCATAATGCGCCGACTCGTCGTAGACGACCTGTTTTTTCTGAATAGACTCCTCGATAACGCCCAGCGTGATATGAATTTTCTTTTCTTTTTCCGGCGTGGTCAGGACGGCCAGATCAATGGCGTTCAATATTTTGCGCGCGTCACCGCCAGCCATGAGAACTAAATGTTTTTTGGCAGCGGCGTCCATAGTGATATCGGGATATTTCCGCAGACAGTTTTCGATTATCTGCAGACTTTCCGCTTCGGTCAGCGCCTTGAATTCAAAAACCTGCGAACGGGAGATCAGCGCGGGATTGACGCTAAAATACGGATTTTCAGTGGTCGCGCCGATCAGAATAATCACGCCGGATTCCACATCGGGCAGCAGCGCGTCCTGCTGGGCTTTGTTGAAGCGGTGAATTTCATCGAGAAAAAGTATCGTGCGCCGTTTGTGGTAGGCCAGCGTTTCTTTGGCTTTTTCGATCACTTCGCGTAGCTCGGCGACTTTGGAATTGACGGCGTTGAGCGGGATAAATTCGGCCTGCGTTTTACGCGCGATCAGATTGGCCAGCGCGGTTTTGCCCGTGCCGGGCGGCCCCGAAAAGATCAGCGAATTGAGCCGGTCAGCTTCGATCGCGCGCCGCAGCAGACGGCCGGCGCCGACAATATGTTCCTGCCCCACAAACTCCGTAAAATCCCGCGGCGCCAGGCGTTTGGCCAGCGGCATACCGAGATCGGTCTGGAATAAATTCATGTCTTAAATATAACATAAAATTTCACTGCGCCCGCAGAGATAAATTTTCGTATTTTTGATGTGTTATAATTAGGATTATGTTTAAGCTGACTGATCTTCCAGAGCGATACCGCGCGGATATTGAAACGGCGGCAGCTTTATTAAAGAAAGAAGGCAGTGAATCAGTTTATTTATTTGGTTCATTGGCTGCCGGAAAAATAAAAAATGTCTCTGATATTGATTTAGGAGTCAAAGGCCTACCGGCGGAAAAATTTTTTTCTGTTTGCGGAAAACTGTATCTGCTTGTGCATAATGAAATTGATGTGGTGGATTTTGATAAAGAGAAAGATTTTTATGCTCTCCTGGAGAACCTGAAAGAGGTAGTTGAAATTGGATAACAAGCTGGAAGCTAAAATTTCTGCTGAAGTTATCCGAATTGATAAATTATTAAGCGATTCCGGTCTTTTGTTTGAAATTTGCGCTGCGCGAGAACCAGATTTTATTAAATTATCTGCTGCCGCCTTGACTTTACACTCGTTTTACAACGGACTAGAAAATATTATTTTGTTGATAGTTAAAAATATTGATGACGCGGCTGAGCAGGATTTACAATGGCATAAATTTTTATTTGAGCAAGCTTTTAAGGCCAACGCCAAGAGGACGATGGTATTTAGAGCTGATTTGAAAGAGAGGCTGGAAGGCTATTTGTATTTTAGACATTTCATTAGACATTCTTATGGCTCAGAATTGGATTGGGACAGGCTGAAGCCCCTGGTTGAAGAGGTGCAAAAAGTTTGGGATATTGTTAAAGCTGATCTAGATAGTTTTAAGCAAAATAATTAATTGCCCATTCATTAATAAGTGATTCGATTCCCCGGCAAATTTCGATGTATTTAACAGGTATATTTTCTCAAAAAGCGGGTAATTACTTTCTTGTGAGTTTTAGCGGGTAAGTATATTTACTTACGTATACGCGGCAAATATTAAATATTAGGTAAAGATATTCTCCGCAGCGAAAAAACAAAGAAATAAAAATGGAGTTTTGCAATGCCAAAATTTTTGAATTTAATATTGACTAATAGTTACCCCCCCCCCCCCGCTAATAGCGTATAATTATTATACATACACACCACATGTAGCGTTCGTTCTTGGGGGCTTGCTATGAGGCTCTCCAAAACAGGTCTGTCCCTTTTATTAAAAATTCTTACGTTCCATCAACGTCTCGCTGCCGCGAGACACCCCTCAGACAAAAATCTGCGACACAGATTTTTGCCAGCTCCCCTTGGCAAGGGGAGCCAACTCAAATTCCGGTCTTATCAGTTTTCTCCCCTTTACAAGGGGAGCTGTCTTGCGCTTTGCGCAAGACAGAGAGGTGTCAGAGTATGCTGAAACGATTAGCCACTGTCTCCCGCTTGCCAACATTTAAGGCTTATTTAATAGCGTGTTTATTTATGGCTTTCTTGAGCTGTTCGCGGTTAAACGC
>JAIRWS010000111.1 GCA_031268855.1 Candidatus Margulisiibacteriota bacterium
ACCGGACAGGACGGCTCGTATCTGGCCGAACAGTTGCTGGCCAGAGGCTACGCGGTGCACGGCATGATCCGCCGTTCCAGTTCGTTTAACACCAAACGCATCGATCATCTCTATAAAGATCAGCACAACAAAAATGTCCGTTTGTTTCTGCATTACGGCGACCTGACCGACAGCAGCAATATTAACCGTCTGCTGGAAAAGATCGCGCCGGACGAAATTTACAATCTCGGCGCGCAGTCGCATGTGCAGGTGTCTTTTGAGGTGCCGGAGTATACGGCGCACGTGGACGGCATCGGCGCTTTGAGATTTTTGGACGCTATTAAAGAAACCGGCCTTAAGGACAAAACGCGCTTTTATCAAGCCTCCACCAGCGAACTGTACGGTCTGGTGCAGGAAACACCGCAGTCGGAGAAAACGCCTTTTTATCCGCGCAGTCCGTACGCCGCGGCCAAACTCTACGCTTACTGGATCGTGGTCAATTACCGCGAGGCTTACGGCCTGCACGCTTCTAACGGCATACTTTTCAATCACGAGTCTCCGCGCCGCGGCGAAACGTTCGTCACGCGCAAGATCACCATGGCCGCCGCCCGCATCAAAGCCGGTCTGCAGGACTGCCTGTATATCGGCAATCTTGAGGCCAAACGCGACTGGGGCTACGCGCCGGAATACACCGAGATGATGCAGCTCATGCTCCAGCAGCCGCAGCCGGACGATTACGTCGTGGCCACGGGCGAGATGCACACTGTCCGCGAATTTACCGAAAAAGCTTTTGCTGAACTGGACTTGAAAATCATTTGGTCGGGGCAAGGCGTGGACGAAATCGGGCGCGAGGAAAAAACCGGCCAGCCGCTCGTCAAGATCGACCCGCGTTATTTTCGTCCGACAGAAGTCGAGCAATTGCTGGGCAATCCCGCCAAGGCTAAAAAACAATTGGGCTGGGAACCGAAAGTAAAATTTGCCGAGCTGGTCAAAATAATGACCCAGGCTGACTGGGTGGATATTCATGGAAAAACAAAATAAGATTTTCGTCGCCGGACACAAAGGTCTGGTCGGCTCAGCCATTGTGCGCCGTCTGCAAAAAGCCGGGCACGCCAATATTCTGACCGCTGACCGCCGGGAGCTCGATCTTCTCGATCAAAAAGCCGTTGCGGATTTTTTCCAGCGGGAAAAACCGGAATACGTCATCGACGCCGCGGCCAAAGTCGGCGGTATTAAAGCCAATGACGATCTTTCGGCGGATTTTCTTTACGAAAATCTGACGCTGCAAAACAACATCATTCACAACGCGTATGTCTCCGGCGTAAAAAAATTATTATTTCTGGGCTCATCCTGCATTTATCCGCGCGACTGCGCCCAGCCGATCAAGGAAAAATATTTATTGACCGGGCCTTTAGAAAAAACCAATGAAGCCTACGCGCTGGCCAAGATCGCCGGGGTCACGCTCTGCCGGATGTACCGCAAACAGCACGGCTGCGCTTTTATTTCCGCCATGCCGACCAATCTATATGGAACTAATGATAATTATCACCCGGAACATTCGCACGTCATACCCGGTCTCATCCGCCGTTTTCACGAAGCCAAAATCAACAACGCGCCGGAAGTCGTCTGCTGGGGCACGGGCAGTCCGCG
This sequence comes from Candidatus Margulisiibacteriota bacterium, assembly GCA_031268855.1. Classification (NCBI taxonomy): domain Bacteria; kingdom Bacillati; phylum Candidatus Margulisiibacteriota; species Candidatus Margulisiibacteriota bacterium. The sequence goes on from JAIRWS010000111.1 coordinate 1,630, forward strand.
ACGCGAATTTTTGCACGTCGACGATCTGGCTGACGCCTGTTATTTTCTCCTGCAAAATTATTCCAGCGCGGAGCACGTCAATGTCGGCGCAGGCACAGACCTGACCATCAAAGAGCTGGCCGGGCTCATCGCCAAAGTTGTTGGGTTTTCCGGAGTTATACTCTGGGACGAGACTAAACCGGATGGCACGCCGCGCAAATTACTCGACGTCAGCAAATTAACGTCATTGGGCTGGAAATATAAAATCGATCTGGAAACAGGTCTGCGGCAAACCTATCAGGATTTTCTAAATAATAAAAATATCCGAAAGTAATGTTTTCTCAATATGAGAGCTACCCTCTATATCTATGACGCTCCTCAAATCTCCGGCTTGGCGAATCAAACCTTATCAAACTTAAATCAAAATACCGCGGCTTCCAACCTAGCAACCATTCTTGTAATTCATTGTTTTTCTTGCGTCCGGAAGCCACCGCTATACATTCAGCATAACCCGGAAGTCCGCCACAGTCCTCCGGCGGGCAAGCCATATTGCCAGACAAACAAATCGGATATTTCTTATCCTTTTCTCTGGGCAAGGTTTTTTCCAGCCTTATGGTATGCAGCCAATCGTCGCCAAAATCATATAGATATTTTACACTGCGTTTTCTAGGAAAATAATCAAGCAGCGCAGTTTTTGTAGCATACTCAATAACTGCTTCTGGCACATAATCAGGACTATGCTCAGGTTCCTGCCCCGGCATATGCAATTCAATTTTTTTGCCATCCTGTACATACTTAAATAAAAACAAATGCCTATCTATCCACCCCATGGCATCTTGAATCGCCACGTGTAAATCAAAAAAAGTATATGAATCAGGCACCTGAATAACACGCCACACATCTGTCTCGTCCAAAACAATTTTAAACTGAAAAACCCGAGTATATTTTTCAGCCTTGGGGACAGTAAATTTAGCCGCTGGCATTTTAAATACTCCTTTCTTACTTTATATAACGCCAACAATTATACTCTGCCAGTCAACAAGACCGGCAAACTTATCAGGATTTTCTAAATAATAAAAATATCCGAAAGTAATATTTTAGTGTAAAATAAACATATGGAACCCATCGCCAAAACCGTGCCGCTGCCGCCGCGCAAAGGCTTGACCAAAGTGCAGCAAAATCTGACCGTTATTGGCAGCGTGCCGGTCAATGACAATTGTCCCTGCGTGAACACCTGCAAAGAACTCGGCGTTTACAAACAGGGCGCTTGTTTTTTAGGCACCAATGAAACGCAAAAATGTCTCGCCGCGACTAATCTGCTTTTAAGCAGAACGCTCAAAAAATAATTTATGGACGATGTCAAACGCCTGAATATTCGGCAGGGACAGTTTACCTTTGCGCAAAAAAAAGATTTTCGCCTGGAAAGCGGCCAAAAACTGGGGCCGATCACGCTGGCTTACGAAACTTATGGCCATTTGACGCCCCAGCGGGACAACGCGATACTGGTCTGCCACGCGCTGACCGGCAACGCGCACGTGGCTGGCAGGCTGGCCGGTGAAAAAAAATCGACCGGCTGGTGGGAGCCGGTGGTCGGCGCAGGCAAGCCGTTTGACACGGACAAGTATTTCATCATCTGCTCCAATATTCTCGGCGGCTGCTCCGGTTCGACAGGCCCCAGCTCACTCGATCCACGGACGCAAAAACCTTACGCTATGAGTTTTCCGATCATCACGATTCGAGACATGGTCGACGCCCAGCTGCGGCTGCTGACCGAGCATTTCCGCCTGTCCAAACTCAAAGCCATTGTCGGTGGCTCGATCGGCGGTATGCAGACGCTGGAATGGGGCGTGCGTTATCCGCAGTTCATGGATCACCTGATCGTCATTTCCACGACGCCCAAGCTCTCCTCACAGGCCATCGCTTTTAATAAGATCGGCCGTCACGCGATCACGATCGACCCGAGCTGGAAAAACGGCGATTATTACGGCGCGCCGGAAAAGATCAAAGGACTGGGGCTGGCGCGCATGGTCGCGCACATCACCTATCTGTCCGAGGAAGGCATGCAAAATAAATTTGGCCGCGAACGCGCCAGCCGCAAAAATCTATTCAGCTTTCAGGAAAAATTTCAGGTGGAAAATTATCTTGATCATCAGGGTGAGAAATTTATGCAAAGATTTGACGCCAACTCGTATCTTTATTTGAGCAAAGCGATGGATCTTTTTGACCTGACCCGCGGCTTCCGCAGTCTTGACGCGGCGGTCAAGCGTATTCAAGCCAAGGCGCTTTTTATTTATTTTTCTTCGGACTGGCTTTTTCCCGAATATCAATCTGTGGAGTTGATCGAGTCTTTTCAAAAAAACAAAAAATATATTCTCTCTTACAAAATCGAATCCAAAGCCGGCCACGACGCTTTTTTGCTAGAATACGACAAGCTCAATCCGATCATGCAGTCTTTTCTCGATGTCTAAATTTTCCGCGGCGGCGGAAAATTTGCTGACCGAAACCAGCGCGCGGCTGCGGCTCACTTATGCCCAGCGGCGGATCAGCCGGACTTATATTTACGAGATCACGCGGCGGGAAAATATTACGGCGCAGGAAATTCTACAGAGAACCAAACAAACTAACCGCAAAATTTTTATGCAGAGCTTGTTTGAACAGCGTTTTCCTGAAACCAGCCTTTTAATAAAAAAAGGAGAATGGCAGCTGTGCGTCCGGAAATAATTCACGTCGAAAAAGAAATCGCCGCGCTGCCGTATACCCAGGCGATCTTGCAGAAATTTCCCGGCGCGCGCGTGGAATTTATCGACGATCTGCGCGCGCTGATCCGGCAGAATAAAAAAGCCGTTTTTACTAAAGCCGGCCAGCCGCTGGTTTTGGCCAGACAGCGCGGGCGTTTTTTAGAAAAATGCCCGGGAACCCAAGAACATATTTGCTGTAATTATTACACGCTCAACATCGCCGCCGGCTGTCCTTTTGACTGTACTTATTGTTTTTTGCAAAGCTACAGCAACAATCCTTACTATACTATTTACGTCAATCTGGACGATATGCTGGCGGAGCTCCGCGGCAAAGTCCGGGGCAAGATCCGCCTCGGCACCGGCGAGTTTACCGACAGTCTAGCGCTGGAACCATACACCCAATTTGTCCGTACTTACGCGCCGCAGATCTGCGCCGTCGCGCCGGAGATCACGCTGGAATTAAAAACCAAATCCGGCTGGACACTGAGCGAAACTGAAGCGGCCGCGCTGGAGCAATTTCGCAGCCAGATCGTTTTGGCCTGGTCGGTCAATCCGCAAAATTTAATTGCCAGCGACGAGAGCGGCGCGGCGCCGCTGGCGGCAAGGATACAAGCGGCCAGGAGCGCGGTACAGCAGGGGTATCGGGTGGCCTTACATTTTGATCCGCTAATCTACAGCCCGGACTGGCAAGCCGAATATCAAACCGTAATTGATCTGCTAAAACAAAATATTCCCGCCGAAAAAATCGCCTGGATTTCACTGGGCACGCTGCGTTTCACGCCGGCTCTGAAGCCAATTATCGAACAAAAATTTCCAGCGTCCACAATTGTGTACGGCGAATTATTCCCCGGGCGCGACAAAAAAATGCGTTATCCCGAGCCGCTCCGCATTAAAATTTACCGACACCTGTTAAAGCAAATCGCCGCCAGCTCGCCGCGAATACCGGTATATCTCTGCATGGAATCGCCGGAAATCTGGAAAAAGGTATATAATCAGCTGCCGGCACAGGTGGAAAATCTAAATGAATTATTCTGAAAAAGACAAAAAATATATCTGGCACCCTTTTACCCAGATGCGGGAATGGGAAAATGCTGACATTGTCGTCATTGACCGCGCGCGCGGCAACTATCTGTATGACATACACGGCAAAAAATATTTCGACGGCGTATCGTCGCTGTGGGTCACTCTGCACGGCCACTGCCATCCGCGCATCAACCGCGCGCTACAGCGCCAGCTAAAAAAACTCGATCACTCTACCCTGCTGGGCTTGAGCAGCACGCCGGCCATTGAGCTGGCGGAAAAATTGATCGCGCTGGCGCCCGCAGGCCTGGCTAGAGTTTTTTACAGCGATGCCGGCTCGACGGCGATGGAGATCGCGCTGAAGATCGCCTATCAATACTGGCAGCAGGATAAAAATAAAAAATACCGCGCCAAACAAAAATTTTTAACTCTGAGCGAAGCCTATCACGGCGATACGATCGGCAGCGTCAGTCTGGGCGGCGTGGCTATGTACCACGCGATCTACAAACCATTGTTGTTTAAAACAATTCAAATCCCCACGCCGTACCGGCATTACGGCCACGAACCGGACTTAAAAACCGCCGCCGCCGCTCTGGAAAAAGTTTTGCAAAAACACCACCAAGAATTAGCCGCGCTGGTACTCGAGCCGCTGGTACAGGGCGCGGCGGGGATCTACACCGCGCCGGCCGGTTATCTCGCCGTGGCGCGCCAGCTCTGTAGCAAATACAATGTGCTGCTGATCTGCGATGAAGTGGCCGTGGGTTTTGGCCGCACCGGAACAATGTTTGCCTGCGCGCAGGAAAAAGTAACGCCGGATATTTTGGCTCTGGCCAAAGGTTTGACCGGCGGCTATCTGCCGCTGGCCGCCACGTTGACAACGGAAAAAATTTACAACAATTTCAAAGGAAAATTCGAGAGCCTGCGAACTTTTTACCACGGACACACTTACACCGGCAATCCGCTGGCCTGCGCCGCCGCGCTGGCCTCGCTGGAATTATTCCGCCGCGAAAAAACACTGGCCAGAGTAAACAAAAATATTGCTCTCCTGCGGGACAAATTAGAAAAATTTCGCGGCATACCACAGGTCAAGCAGATCCGCCAATGCGGAATGATCGCCGCGCTGGAACTGCCGGA
>JAIRWS010000112.1 GCA_031268855.1 Candidatus Margulisiibacteriota bacterium
CCGCACCACCTGCACCGCCGCGTTGAGTTTGGCCAGCACTTCTTTTTTGACAAATTCCGGTATGGCTGGTTTCCAATACAATGGCTTGAGTTTGCCATTGATATTTTGTTCATCCAAAAATAAATGATACGGCCGAATTTTCAGAGCTTTGGCTATTTTTTCGACCATATCAATAGACGGAAAACACACGCCTATCTCGATGCGGCCAATATAGCTCAGAGATGTGTCACAGAGCTCTGCCAGTTTAAACTGGGAAAGGCCAGCGCCCTTACGAATACGCCGTAAATTATTGATAAAAATCTTTCTTAGATTCATTGACATTTAAATAATTCTGACAGGTAATATTCACTTGACAATTACGTACTGTGGTATATAATCGTATTATTACTTTATAAGTAATAATACTATAAAAACACACTATTAGATAATAAAGGGGGAATTTACATGACAAGAATATTACACACCAAAGTAGAAACAGGCAGCCCGCTGCTGGCCTCGGACATCACCAATCTGACTTTTTTTCCGGTGGGGGCGATACTCATGATGGACGGCAGCTGGACGAATGGCCGCGGCGGTTGGTATATCTGCGATGGACAGAACGGCACGCCGGATCTGCGGGACAAATTCCTCAAAGGCAATGGCAGCGAGACCGCGGCTGGCGCGAACTGGCTGTCCCTGACCGCCAGCAATCTGCCCGCGCACAACCATAGTTTAACCAACATGTCTTTGACAGGACTCACGCTCAACGACGGCGGCGCGCACACGCATACGCTCAGCGGCAACACAGCTGACGGCGGATCACATAATCACACCCTCACCAACGGCTCCGCGGCTTTGGCTGGCGGACACTCGCATACAGTGACCGTGCACGATACAACCCATAATCAGACTCCAGCATCTACAGACAGTTCTAGCGATGAGTATGGCAGGTACGATAGCAAGATATACACAACATCCTCAGTCGCAGATCATACGCACACTGTCTCAGGCACTATAGACAATGGCGGAGCGCATACTCACACTCTTTCCGGCTCGGCGGCGGAGGGCGGCTCGCACACGCACACTGTCAACAGCAGCAACTCAACTATTTCCGGCTCCGTAAGCAGCGCCGGCTCCGGCACGAATTTTAACAATATGCCGGATTATTACGCGGTGATTTACATTAAGAAAATGAAAGAGTATGTGTAGGCGGAGGGGTTATTTTTGCCGGGCAAAAGCCAGCAAGAGAGAATAATCTTTGTTATCCGCCGCCCGCAGCGTCTGTAAATATCGTAGTCGGATCTGCGAGCTGGCGGTCAAAACCGCGCCGCCCCAAGTGAATACCGGCAAGCCCAAGCCGCTAGAGATCAAAATATCCGCCATTAACCGCGAGTGGCGTCCATTGCCGTTAACAAACGGATGAATGCTCACCAGCCTGTGCTTAAAACGCACAGCGATCTCATCTGGAGAAAAAACCGAATGTTCTATCCAGTAATGGCAGTCAGACAGCAGTTTTTTAATTTCGGAAACGATGTCGGTCTTGTCTACACCCAGGTTTTTATTCGTAACACGAAAACGCCCAGCCCAGCGCCAGACCTTGCCGAACATGCGCTGGTGCAAATTTTGCAAAAATTTATTGGTAAGAATTTGCTCGACTTTCAGACCGCGCTGTTTCAAAGACCACTCCACCGCGTCCTCTATATTGCGCTGCTCAAACTCGTCCAGTTCCTCTCTGGTCGATAAGGCCGGAATAAGCAGCCCATCTTTTTCATCTTCGTCCAGCGGCGTTTGGCCCGCGCTATAAATCAAATCTATTCCCATAAATAACCTGGAATTTCACGCATCAATTCCTCGGTCTTATCACGGACAGCCTTTTTCAGTCGCGCCGAGGAATTGCCCTGCTGCTCGAGCTGCATATTTGCCGAAGTACGCCGAACGATTTCTTCAGCGGCTTTTTGCGCCGCCTGCTCCAGAATTTTTTGCAGAGATCCGGCCACGGGCCGCAGGGAATAACTGAATTGCAAACCCAAAGCCTGACCAGCCGTTCGCAATCTATTCAGGGAAACTGCGCCGGACGCTTCGTTTTCCTCCAGGTCTTTGACGCTTTGCGCGGAAATATGCAAACGCTTACCCAGCTGGCGGCGGGACATGCCCCAAGCCGTGCGCACGGCGTATATCCAGCCGGTAGGCGGCGGAGACACAGATTTACCGCGCAGCCTGCGATCCAGCTGCTCCAATAATAATTTGCTGTTTTTAGTATCCATAGCTATACAAGATTATAATACTATAATATTAAAATGTCAACAATTATTGAATACTACAGTATTAAAATACTAAGCCAGCCCACGCCGCCGCCACGGCGTCAGCCACGTTTGACGCCACATTTTTGTCGAAGACGGACGGGATAATGTTATCCCGACGCAGGTCTTTTTCCGCGACACAGGCGGCGATCGCGCGCGCGGCCGCGAGGCACATTTCCCGCGTGATGTCAGTCGCGCGCGCGGCAAAAGCCCCCTTGAACATGCCCGGAAAACACAGCACATTATTGATCTGATTGGGATAATCCGAACGGCCGGTGGCGATAACCGCCGCGCTGTCCGCTATTAACTCCGGTCTTATTTCCGGGTCGGGATTGGCCATAGCAAAAACTACCGCATTTTTGTTCATGCTCTGGACGGCCGTGGCGGTCAGAACATCCTTAGCCGACACACCGATAAACACATCCTGCCCGGCCAATATTTTATTTACAGAGCCGGATAATTTTTCCGAATTGGTCAGCGCGGCCAGAAGTGTTTTTTCGGAGTTCAGTCCCGCGCGCCCCGCGTAGATCGCTCCCTCGCGGTCGCACAGGACTATCTGCCGCGCGCCGCTGGCCAGCAGCAGCCTGGCCACGGCCAGTCCGGCCGCGCCCGCGCCGTTGATGACGATCTTTACCTCTTCCAGTTTTTTACCGACAACCCTGAGCGCATTCAGCAAACCGGCCAGCGTTACGACAGCCGTGCCGTGCTGGTCATCATGAAAGATTGGAATATTTAATTTTTCTTTTAAGCGGCGTTCTATCTCAAAACAGCGCGGCGCGGCAATATCTTCCAGATTGATGCCGGCAAAAGTAGGCGCGATATGCAGGATCGTCTCCACGATCTGATCCGTGTCTTTAGTAGCCAGCAGTATCGGGAAAGCGTTCACACCGCCGAACTCGCGGAACAGCGCGGCCTTGCCTTCCATGACTGGTAATCCAGCCAGCGCGCCGATGTCACCGAGCCCCAGCACCGCCGTGCCGTCTGTCACAATAGCAACAGTGTTACCGGCGATAGTATATTTTTTGGCCAGCGCGGGCTCAGCTTCGATAGCCTTGCAGACCCTGGCCACGCCGGGAGTATAGACCATCGACAAAGTCTCGTAATCCTTGATCGGCGCGTTGCTGGCAACATTGATCTTGCCATTCTCATGGATTTTTAATATTTCTTCCAGAGCGCTTTCTTTTACTTTTTGCATAATGCTCCTTTTTAAAAGTGTCCGCCTTTTTTAAGTTCTGTCATTTTTAAAAATTCTGCGGGAGTGTAAACCGGAATTGTAGACTTTTTATAATCTTCGGTATTTCTGGTGATTATGTAATCTATCTTGTTCTGCACGGCGGTAAAATACTGCACAGCGTCTTCAAAATCAGCAAATCCCGACTCCAGAGCCTTTTGTATTATAAGGTCATCAACATTTAAAACAGTCAAGATCAACCGCAGTTTTCGCAAAAAAGCCACCGTTGTATGGTGATTAGTTAATTTTCTCTGCACATAATATGTGTTTGTAAACACGATTGCCGAAGTATAGCCTCTGTATTTTCCTGCTTCCACAAGATTTATTAGTTTCACCGCATCGGTTAAAAACGGATTTCTACGGAGCGAAACATCAATGACAACATCGCTGTCAAAAAAAAGCTTTTCTCTCATAGGTGTTTTTCCATTAAGGCTTCGGTCAGAATTTCCTTGTAATTGAAATTTTTATCAACGCTGATAATTCCGGCTATCCTTTTAGTCAGCGGCTCCAGTTTTATATTTTCTTCGTCTTTTGTGTCAGCAGATATTGAGGCCAAATATTCTTCCACTAATTTAGAAATGCTTCTTTGCTTCTGTTTGGCGTAAATTCTGGCGTTTTCCACCACAGCCTTTTCAACATTTAAAGTTAATTTTGTGTACATACTTAAACTCCTACGTAATAATATATAATTTAGTTACGTAATTGTCAATGCTTTATGCTCCGGCCAGCCGCAAAATCACCTCCGAATACAAAATATGCTCCTGCTCCAGCACGCGCGCGGACAGCGTCTCAGGCGTGTCGCTAGGCCGAACAGGAACTTTCTTTTGCGCGATGATCTTTCCGGTGTCGACTCCGGCATCCACATAATGCACGGTGCAGCCGGATTCCGCGTCGCCGGCAGCTAAAACTTTTTCGTGCACATGCAGCCCGGGATATTTCGGCAGCAGCGTCGGGTGAATGTTGATTATTTTTCCGGCGTATCGCGCGACAAAATCCGCGGACAGGACGCGCAGATAACCAGCCAGACAAATTAAATCCACAGCGTGTTTTGCTAATTCTGCCAGCACGTCTTTTTCCGCCGGACAAACAGCGGTTTTCAAGCCATGTTCTCTGGCAAAAGTCAGTCCGGCGGCATTTTCTCTACCGGAAATCACCACAGCGATCCGCGCCTGACCCCGCAAAATTCCGCTCTCGATATTTTTTTGTATGGCTTGCAGATTGGAACCGCGACCGGAGATGAGGACAGCAAGGCGGAACATTGGACACCTTTCTTAAAAAGACTTACAGAATTTTAACACAAAAAAAGTTATGCGGAAAAACTTAATAATCTGGCGCCGAACACTTTTTGGAGTTTTTCGACAGTCGTCAAAGTCGGGTTGGTACGGCGTGGATTTTCTATACGTTGATAAGCGCTCCAATTAACACCCAATCGTTTAGCAACTTCTTTTTGGGTCAAGCCTTGTTTTTCTCGCTCCTGCTTCAGAGTTATCGCAAAAGAAACAGCCAAACTTGGTTTGACCGGCACCATATTTTTGGCCACCCGAGACGGCGCGGGAATAGACAATTTACGAGAATCCAAACTTTCGAGATAACCATTCAGGGCTTCATGCGCCGCAAGCACGGCTGCCTCATAAGTATCAGCACAGGTAAAACAACCCGGCAGATCGGGAAACTCAACGCTGTAAGTATTATTAGTTTCTCTCCAAATATGCGCAGGATATGCTTTCATTTCAATCCAGCCTCCTTTAATATTTTCTTTTCCAAACCCTTGCCCAAATCTTTGGCATGATACGGGACAACCAGCGTTTTATCCGCTTTCTGTAAAACATGATGCGAACCGCTAACCCTATCCAATGTCCAGCCGTTTTTCAACAACAGCTTCAACATTTGCTTTCCTGTTAAAGGCATGAACTTATAATACTACATATAAGTAGTATTTGTCAACTGCCTTGTTATATCACCACAATTTTGTACAACGAGGTAGGGAAGCCCCGGTTATCATTCCGGGGCTTTTTAAATCAGCGGTTATTTAGAAATGCTGGAAAAATTGAAATAACCAAACATCGCCTGGCGCTCTACCTGATATTTGTCCGCTTCATTTTGTAGAAACCGCGGGTCAATATCTGGGTTTAAATATTTAGCTTCCACATTGACTGTCCAGCCAGATGGAGTTGAGAACAATTCTACAGTTGGAATATTTTTACTTGCCAGAGATGCTCTTAATTCCGCGATATACTGTTCCCTTTTTTCGCCAACATCGAAATGAAACTCGATCGTTGGCATTCCTTTAAGTTCTTCAACTGTCACACGGTCAACAATATTGTCCGGGGCGAAAAGTTCGGCAATAATTTTAACGCCATTGTTGACCGCAATGTCCAGTTGTTCTCTGTCCCGCGCGGAGACATACGAATATATAATAGGAACATTAACCAATACCTTTTATTATTACAGTTTTATCCCCCTCAACAATTTTCCCGATAACCTTACCGCTGATTTGCGCGGCCGCGCTCGGCGGGACGATCAAGCACATGCCGATACCCATGTTGAACGCGCTGTACATTTCTTTAAGCGCGATCTGTCCGGCGGTTTGTATTTTTTTAAATATCGGCGGCGGCTCCCAGCTTTGCGGGTCAAGCACGGCGTTAGTTTGAGCCGGTATGGCGCGCGCCAGTTTTTCGTAAAAACTGCCGCCGGTAATATTGGCGATGGAGTGGATTTCCACGCCGGACTTTAGATAACCTAAAATTTCTTTCACGTAAATTTTGGTGGGCGTCAGCATTTCGGCATAATCGTCCGTGCTTAAGACCTGGCGCACCAGAGAGTAGCCGTTGCTGTGCAGACCTGACGACGGCAGGCCGACGACCACATCGCCCGCCCGCACTCTATCAATGGTCAAAATTTTGGCCTTATCGACCAGACCTACCGCAAAACCGGCCAGGTCATAATCGCCCGGCTGATAAACATCATGCATCTCGGCCGTCTCGCCGCCGATAAGCGCGCAGCCGGACTGGCGGCAGCCTTCGGCGATGCCGGCGACGATCTGCTCCACCTGCTCCGGCTTGACTTTGTGCACGGCAATATAGTCCAGAAAAAACAGCGGCGCCGCGCCGGAACAGATCAAATCATTGACCGACATGGCCACCAGATCAATGCCGACCGTATCGTGTTTGTCGAGAGCCACAGCCAGCTTGACCTTGGTGCCCACGCCGTCATTGCTGGCGACGAGCACCGGCTCCTTGTAGCCCCGCAAATCCGGCTGAAAAAAACAGGCAAAAGAACCGATATTGCCCAGCGCGCCGGGGATATGCGTCGAAGCGGCGTGTTTTTTGATCTTTTCGACAACCGCGTAACCGGCCTCCACATCGACACCGGCGGCTTTGTAGGAATGGGGTTTGTCAGACATGCGGAAATTTTAACACACTTTTAGTATTCTTTTATTACCCTGTGAATCGCGGCGGTCAGCTGCTCGGCCATATTTTTCTTGAGGGCATCCGGAACGAGTGGCCGGGGACGCAGTCGGGTTTTGTTGTGCTTATTTTGCTCGTCCCAAAAAAGCAAATGCGGCGGCGCCTGCAAAACGTCTGCTATTTTCTGGATCAATTGTACGGACGGAAACTTACGTCCGTTTTCTATCTCGCCGATATAATTGAGCCCCATATTGCAGTTCAACGATAATTCGATCTGGGATAAATCCGCTTTTTGCCGCAAACTTCTTAGATTGTGAATAAAAACCTGCCGCAAATCCATAAGTAATTATATAGGCTATTAGCAAGTATATTGACAAATGGCTATCAAGAAGTATAATTGCTATTAGCAATGATGAGGTCTTATAGCCTGATCTAAAACAAGGGGGTATTTTTATGGCAAACGCAAGCAATTACAGTGACACTTATACCGGGATTACGAAAGGCGCTCCGCTTTCAGCGGCAACCATGGCCGCGGCGCTGAATACCAAGGAAAAAGTGACCAACAAGCAGGTTTCTTCGACGGACGACACGGTGGATGCTTTGACCGCTAATTCCAGCGACAGTTATTACCCGTCAGCCAAACTGGCCGGGAAAAACCTCGACGCGCTGAGGAACGACAAGCAGGATAAGCTTGCCGCTGACATAGCCAAAAATATCGTGGCTTATTCCGGGACGGCGGGAACGCTCGGCACGCTGACCAGAACCACGACTATAGACACCGCGACGAACGCCAGCGATGACAGTATACCCACGGAAAAAGCGGTGG
>JAIRWS010000113.1 GCA_031268855.1 Candidatus Margulisiibacteriota bacterium
GTTAAATTGTCAGAAGAAAACAAGACCGTCGGAATTATTCTTTGTAAATCTAAGAATAAAGCATTGGTGGAAATTACTCTGCCCAAAGGTAATAAAACGATATTTGCCAGCAAATATCAAACAGTTTTGCCCAGTAAGACAGAATTACAGGAGCTAATTGAAAGTAGATAATTGAGCAAGAGCCATTTGCACAACTTGAAGCATATAAAATTCCCGTTGTACTGGAGGATACATACACAATAAATTTGCTGTTATAGACAAACGCCTTGTTTGGTATGGAAATGTGAGCATTCTAGGTTCGGCTAAAACAGAAAAATATATTAAACTTACCAGCCAACTCCGCTAAATTGCCAGACCCTGCCCTTTTCTTTATAATCTCTTTATGCACAAGGCTATTACGGTACTGGACAGCACATTGCGCGACGGCGAGCAGGGCGAAGGTATTTCTTTCACCGTGCAGGACAAGCTAAAGATCACCCGTCTGCTCGACGAGTTTGGCCTTCATTATATAGAGGGTGGCTGGCCGGGCAGCAATCCCAAGACCGACGAATATTTCCGCCTGGTCAAAAAGGAAAAACTTAAAACGGCCAGGATCGTGGCTTTCAGCTCGACCTGCCGCGCTGGCAAGTCAGCCCAAGATGATCCCAATCTGCAAAACCTGCTGAACGCCGGTACGCCGGTCGTTACGGTTTTCGGCAAAACCTGGGACCTGCATGTCAAAGACGCGCTGAAAATATCACTGGCCGAAAATTTAAAAATCATTGACGACACGATCCGTTTTCTCAAAAAACATAAAAAAGAAGTTTTTTTTGACGCCGAACATTTTTTTGACGCGTACAAACACAACCCTGAATACGCGCTGAGCACACTGCTGACCGCGCAGGACGCCGGCGCCGATCGCCTCGTGCTTTGCGACACCAATGGCGGGACCCTGTCCCAGGAAATACAAGAAATTGTCAGCACGGCGCGCGCCGGTCTGCAAACTCCGCTCGGCATACACACGCACAACGACACGGAAACCGCCGTCGCCAGCTCTCTGGCCGCTGTGGCCGCCGGCGCGACACAGGTGCAGGGCACGATCAACGGCTACGGCGAACGCTGCGGCAACGCCAATCTTTGCGCGATCATTCCCGCGCTGCAGCTAAAAATGGGCTGCCGGATTTTGCCGCCGCAGAAATTAGCGGAATTAGCCGCGCTGGCCCGCCGCGTGGCGGAGATCGCCAACCTGCCGCTGCCCAATCAAGCCGCCTATGTCGGCCATTCCGCTTTTGCGCACAAGGCCGGCGTGCATGTCAGCGCGATCCAAAAAAACTCCGCGACCTACGAACATATCGACCCCAAACTCGTAGGCAATAAACAGCGCGTCCTGATCTCCGAACTCTCCGGAGCCAGCAACTTGCTGTACAAAGCCAAGACCCTGCGCCTCGCTTTACAAAAAGACGCTCCGCAGACCAGACAGCTCGTGCAAAAAATCAAGGCGCTGGAATCCGCCGGCTACCATTTTGAAGAAGGCGAGGCCTCGCTGGAATTATTGCTGCACCGAACGCTGGGGCGGCATCAGCCGCTGTTTGAGCTGATCAGCTTTCATGTGACCAATGAAAAATTTGACGAAAAAGAATTGCTCGTCGAAGCGACTGTTAAGATCAAAGTAAAGGGACAAGAAATCCACACTGTCGCGGACGGCAACGGCCCGGTGTCAGCGCTTGGCCGCGCTCTGCGCAAGGCGCTGTCCGCTGACTATCCGCAGGTCAAAAATATCGCGCTGTCGGATTACAAGGTGCGCGTACTCGACGGCCGCAGCGGCACAGAAGCCAAAGTGCGCGTCATTATCGAATCCCGCGACGGCCGCCGGACCTGGGGTACGGTCGGTGTGTCCACCGATATTATCGAGGCCAGCTGGCATGCTTTGGTCGACAGCATCGAATACGGCCTGTTAAAATAAACGGAGAAAATGTTGTACAACAAAAATGAATATATGCCCTTGACCAGCAGTATCGGCGTTCAGAACAATCTGGAGATCGGCGGCTGCGATCTGACCGCTCTAGCCGCGCAGTACGGCACGCCGCTGTATATCATGGATGAAGAAACTCTGAGGACAAACTGCCGCGCATACACGCAGGCTTTTACGGAAAACTATCCCGATACCGTGATCGCTTACGCTTCCAAAGCGCTGGCTGTCGCCGGCATTTACCAGATCATTGCCGGGGAAGGTTTAAGCGCTGATGTGGTTTCCGGCGGCGAGCTGCACATTGCGCTCAAGGCCGGGTTTGACGCGTCGAAAATTATTTTTCACGGCAACAACAAATCCGCGCAGGAGTTAACGGAAGCTCTGCGGGCCGGAGTCGGCTTGATCGTCGTCGACAACGCCGCGGAGCTGCAAAATCTGGAAAGCGCCGCCGGACGCTTGCAAAAAAAAGCGGCGGCTCTGATCCGCGTCCAGCCCGGCATCGAGGCGCACACGCACGATTTTGTCAAAACCGGCGGCTTTGATTCAAAATTTGGCGTGCATATTGAACAGGTCTGCGGCTTTATCGAAGAAGTCAAACGCTGCCGCAATATTGATTTTATGGGACTGCATACTCATATCGGTTCGCAAATTCTTGATGTCAATCCTTTCAGCTTTGTCGTGGAAAAAATGGCCGCGCTGGCTGAAAAAATCCAAAAAAACAATCATCTCGAAGTGAAAATCTTAAATCTGGGCGGTGGTCTGGGCATTACTCATTTAGAAAAAGAAACTCCGCCGCCGGTGGTGGATTATGCCAGGATCATCAGCCAGGAATTAAAATACCATTGTGAAAAACGCCGCCTGCCGCTGCCCCGACTGATCGTCGAGCCCGGGCGCTCGATAGCCGGACGCGCTGGCGTCACGCTCTACACTATCGGCGCGGTCAAAAACAATCAAAATATCCGCAAATATTTATTCGTGGACGGCGGCATGTCGGACAATCCGCGGCCGATGCTGTACGACGCAAAATACGCCGCGGACATTGTCAGCAAAATGTCCAGCCGCAAAACCGACAGGGTGACGATCGCCGGCAAGTTTTGCGAATCCAGCGATGTGCTGATCAAGGATATTTATCTGCCGCCGGCCGCCGCCGGCGATCTGCTGGTCGTTTACGCCACCGGCGCCTACAATTACAGCATGTCCTCCAATTACAATCAAAATCCGCGGCCGGCGATGGCGCTGGTCAACGCCGGCCAAAGCCGCATCCTCGTGCGCCGTGAAACCTATGACGACTTGCTCGCCAGACAGGAGCTTTGATGTTTAGCGCTCTGCTCGGCCAATTCCGCCTGCTGGATCTTCTGGACATCGCGCTGGTCAGCGTGGCGATTTACTACGCGCTGGCCTGGCTGCGCGGCTCGCGCGCCGGCCGTCTGCTCAACGGTCTCGCGGTCTTGATCGGCATTTTCATCATTTCCAAAATCGCCAATCTGTACACTATCGAATGGCTGATCGGCCAGTTCACGCCGGTGCTGGCCACTCTGCTGATCGTGGTTTTTCAGCCGGAGCTGCGGCGGGGACTGGAAAAACTCGGCGGCAATTTTTTCACGCCGACGCCCAAGCAAACCGCCGATCTCAATATCATCAGCCAGATCATCAAAGCCGTGGATTTTCTGGCCAAACACAAGATCGGCGCGCTGATCGTCATCGAACGCAATATTGATCTCAGTGAATTTAGGGAAACCGGCATTTCTCTGCAAGCGGAGATCAACGCAGACCTCATCGTCAGTTTGTTCCACAAAAAAGCGCTGATCCACGACGGCGCGCTGATTATTCAAGATAAAAAAATCAACGCGGCAAGCTGCATGCTGCCTTTGACAGAAAACAAAAATCTTGGCTCGCTCGGCACACGGCACCGCGCGGCGATCGGCCTATCAGAAGTCAGCGACGCGCTGATCATCGTAGTCTCGGAAGAAACCGGCCATATTTCCATTGCCGAGAACGGCCAGCTGAGCCGCAGATTAAATTTGCAGGCCGTGCAGGCCCATCTGCTCAAAATTTATCAGCGGGAATTGACCACCTTGCAGCGCAATTTAAAAAACCTCTTCCGCAAAAAACCGCCAGCCAAATAACTATGGAAACGCTCGCTAAATTGCAAGCCAAAAAAAACAAAGAAAAAATCACGATGCTGACTGTTTATTCCGCAGCGCTGGCGGCAGTTTTTAATAACACGGCTATCGAAATGCTGCTGGTCGGCGATTCTCTGGGCACGGTTTTTCAGGGCCAAGAAAATACCCTGTCCGTAACACTCGACGAGATGCTCTATCACGCCCAGGCCGTGCGGCGCGGCGCGCCTGATAAATTTCTGGCGGTCGATCTGCCTTTTCTGTCTTCCCAGGTCAACGCCGAACAAACTTTGCTCAACGCCGGCCAAATAATCAAACAGACCGGCGCCAATGCCGTCAAGCTGGAGGGCGCGGATCCGGTGACGCTGGAGTCCGTCCGCCGTATGACCGCCGCGGGCATACCGGCCATCGGGCATTTGGGTTTTACGCCACAAAGCGTGCACGCGCTCTCCGGCTACAAAGTGCAGGGACGGGACGCGGCCGCCGCCAAAAAACTTAAAGCCGACGCTAAACTGCTGGAAAAAGCCGGCGCGTTTATGCTCGTTCTGGAAATGACGCCGGCTAAACTGTCCGGGGAAATAACGCGCGCGTTGAAAATCCCGACTATCGGCATCGGCGCGGGCGCGGACTGTGACGGGCAGGTGCTGGTCTGCGACGACATGCTCGGCCTGTATCCCAGGCCGCCGCGTTTCGTGAAACGCTACGCTGACTTTGCTCAAACCACAGCTCAAGCCGTCGAAAAATATATCGCCGAAGTCAAGCAGGGAAAATTTCCCGACGCCGCGCACTCATTTTGAAACCGGAGTTCCTTTTTGATTTTTTCAAAAACAGGCTGTATAATAAAATCTAGGGGGTATAAATATGGCGCAGAAAATTTTTATCGTTGACGATGAAAAAAGCATTTTATTTCTTTCCAAAGCAATTTTAGCCACAGCGGGATATTCTGTTTCGACTGAGTCCGACAGCACCAAAGCCTATCAAGCTGTGCTAGACGCCAAACCGGATTTGATCCTGCTGGATATCGCCATGCCGGAGATCAATGGCATCGAGCTGGCCCGCAATATCCGCCTCAACTCCGCGCTGAAAAACACGCATATTTTTGCGCTGACCGGCATGCCCGAGCTGATCAACGAACACAACAAAGTTTATTTTGAGAAAATCATTCTCAAGCCGTTCCACATGGACAGTCTGCTCACCGAATTAAAAAACTTTTTCGCGGGACAAACTGTGGAGGTATAAGCCTCAATGGATCACAAAAAAATCATAAAACTGACTAATATTATCGGCCTGATCGCGGTGCTGGCTTTGTTCTACTGGGTAGTGATCGCGGGTATCAATGAAATTTTTGGCCTGCGGGTGTTTCGGGAAACACTGTCTGAGTCTTTTGGCTACAGCATCGCCGGTATTTTGGCTCTGCTGGCCGGCGCTCTCATTCTCAATGTGATGTTCAATCTTTCGTTTATCGCGGAAAACACCAGCAAAAAAATGACCGCCGCTAACCCCCCAGCCCGGCTGCGTCTGTGGCTGATTTCTTTTCTGGTCATTTTGCTAGTCAGCATTGTCTTAATGTTTGTCGGCGATTACGGCACCACGAAAAAACGTGAAAGAGAATTGGAAAATTCCGCTCGGGCGATCCTGAGCAAATACTCCAGCGCGCTCGAAAGCCTCAGCCGTTATAATTTCAGCGCTGAATGGCAAAAAGAAGTCAGGGAAACTTTAACCTTTATCGGAAAAGTAGATGCTAATTTCAGCAGCATTCACCTATTGACGCCGGACCAGATCAATGGCAGCGCGGTTTACCTGATTTTTAGAGATTACGGCCCCCAAGAAAACCCTTCTAAGATCAATTACATTGTCCGCCTGACGCCGGAGGAACACGCCTATCTGGACAAAGTTTTTAAGCAAAATTATTCCGGTAAATATTTCCGCGCTAAAAACGGCAGCTATCAGTTGTATCTGCCATATGAAAGCAGCGGCGGCAAAGTCGTTTTTTCTTTCAGCAATTATCGGTCTTACGGCGAATACGGTAGAGCTAGTTCTCTTTAAAGCACAATCCGCAGCGCGGCGCGTTTAAAATAAAAAGCCCCAGTTTTGCAACCGGGGCTTTTTTTATAAGCTCAGACACGTCGGCCGCATACGCGGCCTTGTGTGCTTAACGTCGCTGCGCTTGTTAAGTTAGGCGCGCTTAACATCGCGGCCGCGCCGCTTGTTAAGCTCAGTAGTCCATACCCCCCATACCGCCCATGCCAGCCGGAGGCATAGCCGGAGCTTCTTTTTTCTCCGGTTTGTCCGCGACCAGACAGCCGGTAGTCAGCAGCATGCTGGCGATGGACGAAGCGTTCTGCAGAGCCGAACGGGTTACTTTGAGCGGATCAATAATGCCGGCTTTGAACATATCGACGTACTCCAGAGTCTGCGCGTCAAAACCCACATGCGCGGCGTCTTTCACTTTGAATTTTTCCGCCAGCTCAGCGCTTTCATTCATGATCTTATCCGCCACAACCGAGCCTTCAAATCCGGCGTTGGCCGCGATCTGTTTGAGCGGAGCAGACAGCGCGTCTTTCACGATCTGCACGCCGACTTTTTCATCGCCATCCAAAGACTTTTCCAGTTTTCCCAGCGCAGGGACAGCGCGCACCAGAGCCACACCGCCGCCGCAAACCACACCCTCTTCCACAGCCGCGCGGGTCGCGGATAGCGCGTCTTCGATGCGGTGCTTCTTTTCTTTCAGCTCGGTTTCAGTGGCCGCGCCGGCGTAAATCACCGCCACGCCGCCGGAGAGCTTGGCCAGACGCTCCTGCAATTTTTCTTTGTCATAGGAGCTGTCCGTATTTTCGATCTCCTGCCTGATCTGCGCGATACGATCTTTGATCGCTTGTTTCTTGCCGGCGCCCTCGACGATAGTCGTGTCATCTTTGCTGATCTTGATGGTCTTGGCCGAGCCGAGATCCGCGATCTCCACTTTTTCCAGCGTGAGACCTTTTTCCTCGGTGATGTACTCGCCGCCGGTCAGGATCGCAATGTCTTCCAGCATGGCTTTACGGCGGTCGCCGAAACCCGGCGCCTTGACCGCGGTGACATTGAGCGTGCCGCGCAGTTTGTTCAGCACCAGCGTGGTCAGCGCTTCGCCGTCCACATCCTCGGCGATAACCAGCAGCGGCCGGCCGGACTGCATGGTTTTTTCCAGCAGCGGCAGAATATCCTTGATACTAGAAATTTTCTTGTCGGTGATCAGCACCAGCGGGTTTTCCAAATTGGCTGACATCGTATCGCGGTCTGTCACCATGTATGCGGAAACATAGCCTTTGTCGAACTGCATACCCTCGACAACTTCCAGCGTGGTCTCGATGCCCTTGGATTCCTCGACAGTGATCACGCCTTCTTTGCCGACTTTTTCCATCGCGTCGGCGATGATGCCGCCGATCGAAGCGTCGTTATTGGCGGAAATCGTCGCCACCTGCGTGATCTCGTCTTTGCTGTCCACTTTTTTGCTGTCTTTTTTGAGGTTGTCCACAACATTTTCCACAGCCTTGCTGATGCCTCTCTTGACCAGCATGGCGTTGGCGCCGGACACTACATTTTTGAGGCCGTTCCGGAAAATCGCCTGACCAAGGATAGTCGCGGTGGTCGTGCCGTCGCCGGCAATGTCGTTGGCTTTGGAAGCCACTTCGACGATCAGCTGCGCGCCCATATTTTCAAAGGGGTCTTCCAGCTCGATCTCTTTGGCGATAGTCACGCCGTCATTGGTGATCGTCGGCGAACCAAATTTTTTCTCCAGAGCCACATTGTGCCCGCGCGGGCCGATCGTGATCTTGACCGCGTTGGCCACTTTGTCCACGCCGGACTCGAGTTTGCGCCATACCTCATCTCCGTAAACTAACTGTTTTGCCATTTTTTCGCTCCTTTTCTTTTAAAATTTAGACTGCGCGCCCTGCATACACATTGTATGTACATTGTACATACAGGTTAAGCAACTATCGCCAGAACGTCGCTCTCAGCGATAATAATGTATTCTTTTTCCGCGATCTTGATCTCCGTGCCGCTGTATTTGGAATAATACACGGTGTCGCCGACCTTGATCTCCAGCGGGGTTTTCGTGCCGTTGTCCAGCGCTTTGCCGCTGCCGACCGCGATGACCTTGCCGGTCTGCGGTTTTTCCTTGGCGTTATCCGGCAGAATAATGCCGGACTTCGTAGCTTTTTCCTCCTCGGGTTTTTCTATGACAATTTTGTCATGCAATGGTTTTAACTTGACTGCCATTTTTTCCTCCTTGTTTTTTTTGATTTCCGGCGGGTAGTCTAGCAGACGCTTTTATCACTGTCAAGGGCAGAGTGCTAACAGCCGCCGCAGGCGCAGCCCAAAAATTCGCAACGGTTACAAAATAGTTACGATAATATTCTAGAAAAAGATTTAAGGAGCTATGCTATGCAAACTAAAATTATTGCGGACACACTTTCCAAACTTAAAGTAGGGACTATCAATTACCGCCAAGTCAAATCCGCTCTGTGGAAAAATACAGATTTTGTCCTGGCCGTAGCTGAACGAGATGGATTCGCACTCGTGTTTTCATACGTTAACGCCAGCCTGAAAAAAGACAAAGAATTTATGCTGGATGTGGCCAAACAATACTGGCCCGTGCTTGCCTATGCCGATGTCAGTCTGAAAAAAGACAGAAAATTTATGCTGGACGCGGCCAAACAATACTGGCGTGCGCTGGAATTTGCCGATGACAGCCTGAAAAAAGACAAAGAATTTATACTTGACGCAACCAAACAATACTGGCGCGCGCCTACCTATGCCGATAATAGTCTGAAAAAAGACGGGAAGTTTATGCTGGACGTGGCTAAACAATCTTGGCGCGCACTGGAATTTGCCGATGATAGCCTGAAAAAAGACAGAGAATTTATGCTGGACGCGGCCAAACAAAACTGGCACGCGCCTACATATGCCGATAATAGTCTGAAAAAAGACTGGAAGTTTATGCTGGACGTGGCTAAACAATTTTGGCGCGCACTGGAATTTGCCGATGACAGCCTGAAAAAAGACAGAGAATTTATGCTGGACGCGGCTAAACAAAACTGGCATGCGCTTACCTACGCCGATGTCAGTCTGAAAAAAGACGGGAAGTTTATGCTGGACGTGGCTAAACAATCTTGGCGCGCGCTGGAATTTGCTGATGATAGC
>JAIRWS010000114.1 GCA_031268855.1 Candidatus Margulisiibacteriota bacterium
ATTTGTATCCCGCTGGCGGCGGCCGGCCTGCTCAACCCTATGCTCGCCGCCGCGGCGATGAGCTTCAGCTCGGTGTCGGTGGTGCTGAACGCGCTGCGGTTGAAAAGGGTTAAATTAGCTTAACGGATTTTCATTTCTGCTGACTTTTTCGGCTATTGTTCTGGCTACCGCCCCGTCGATATTCTCAAAATCAATGCCGTATATTTGAGCGATCAAAGCCCTGATCGATTTGGGAATATTTAAAGACGCCAGCTCCTGACGTTTTTCCGCCAGCTTTTGTTCTTTTTCCTCTTTAGCGTTTTTCTCGGCAATAAACTGAGAAATATAAGAAGCGTCAGTCAACAGCCTTTTCAGATAAACCAGACAATTTTCGTCAGATCTGGCGGCGTTGGCCTGCACTTGAGGGTCTGTCTGGACAAACTTGACATATTCTGCCGCCAGGCCAAAGAATTGCAAGGCGGCGGCAAAAATTTGCGCCAACGATTTTTGCGCTTCTTCAGGCGTAATAAAGCCATTCTCCACACCCTGGAAAACTCCGTGAGAATATTCGTCCGCGACTTCATTATATTCTTGTACAGTGGTACTTTCTGGTGGACTTTTTAACCAACGTTCTACTAACCGCCTATGTGTTTCCCATTCTTCTCTTTGTGCCGGCGTGGCATTTTCACCCAATTCATTTATCTCTCTCATTCTGGCAAGGCTTCTCTTGGCTTCCGGTGTCGCAATGCCTTCCGCTGTTATAGATTGTTCTAACAGAGCCACAGCCTCTTTACGTTGCTTAATATCTACATCAGAAATTTTTTCTTCCAGTTCTATCATATTTATACCACAAATCGACCGAATTATATGATCGATTGATTTTTCTCGTTGAGATGGGCTAAATTGGGGATTATTGGTTATATCAAGTAATTCTTTTATTTCATCAGCATTATCAATAACTATTTTTAAAAACATATTTTTCAGCTCCAGCAAGTCATCCATTTTGGCAAAATACTTTGTCGCAAAAACCGCTGTTAATCTACCGATCAAAGCAGTTACCTGCGGATGTTCCGCCATTCCATCTAAAGCTAACTGCAATCGGGCATTGTCTTCCTCTGAGAATAAAGCGCGCAGCCCCAGAGTCTCCACATCGTCAACAGGAATATTGGGCAGTTTTAATTTCACACCGGCAATAATTTTGTCTGGATTACTTATGTCATTCAGTTCACATACCTCTTTTAACGTTATCTTGTAACCTGTTTCTTTATTGATTTTGTCAATAATCTTATTCAACGTATCACCGTTCTGTATGGTATAAGTAGGCTGAGCCTGTAAAATCCGCTGCAAATTATCATTAAGCTGACCAAATGGCAAGCCATTTGTCATTCCAAGGCTAACCAGCTTAAATTCAGGATCATAATTTTCCCTGATAAAAGGCAGTTGCTGCTCCGCAGATATTTCATACTTATTTTGGATTTGTATAACATATCCTATAAGATTTTCTCTGGCATCAGAGTCTGCTTCTATGTCGGTTAATTGCTCTGATAAATCTTCCAAAAATTTTTGCGGGTCTTTAATTCCGTCACTTTTTAATATCTTTTCATATCTAAGCAATAAAATAGCTATGAGCGGTTCTACATTCTTAACCGCAAATCTGCTGGGTGGAAGACTTCCTTCATATTGTCCGGCAGGAACAGCTGCTTTTTCTTTTTTTACGGGTTCAGATTGCTGTTTTGCGCTCTCTTGTGAAACTATTCCATTGTTTTTTCCCGCTTCTACATTCATTGGCACTGGTTGTAATGACATAATTTTATTACTCTCCTTAATGTTTTTTACACCCAAACAATACCCACTTTTAACCCAAACTATACATTCAATATATCGATTAAATTTAATCCTTTCTTGCATCAAAGATCCAGGAAAATCCGCCGCTGGCCCCGGCGCAGCAGGGCTTGTGCCGCCGCATAAATAAGAGTAAAATCACGGAACGCAGACTTCAAAGAGCGGCTCGCCGCTCTTTTTTGTTAGCAACCCCTTACGGAGGTCAAAATGGTTAGAAAAGGCAATAAAGAATTCGCGCCGGCTCTGGCGCAGGTCGCCAGCGAGCGCGGGCTGGACAAAGATGTGCTCATGGAAGCCGTCAAAGAGGGCTTGAAAGCCGCCGCCAAGAAAAAGCTGGGTGAGGCTTACGCGGACAATCTACTGGTCGAGATCGATGAAAAGACTGGCGAGCCGGATGTTTACGCCACCAAAGAAGTCGTGCCGGAAGTCACCAACTCCGCTCTGCAAATCACGCTGGACGAGGCCAAAGAGCTGGACGACAGCGCGGAACTCGGCGACACGCTGACGATCTTGGTGACGCCGGAATATTTTGGCCGCATCGCCGTGCAGACCGCGCGGCAGGTCATGTCCCAAAAATTCCGCGAGGCGGAAAAAAGTTCGGTCAATGACGAATTCAGCACCAAAATCAATACCATCATCAATGCTAAAGTGCAGCGCAAGGAAGGCGAAAGTTATCTGCTGGATCTTGGCCGCACGGAGGCTTTGCTGGAAAGGCGCGATCAAGTGCGCGGCGAACGTTATAATCCCAAAGACGAGATCAAGGTGTACGTGGTCGGCGTGGACAATACGGCGCGCGGCCCCAAGATCCGCGTGTCCCGCACCCACCCCAATATGATCCGCGTGCTTTTTGAAACAGAAGTGCCGGAAATCCACGACAAAATTATCGAGATCAAAGCCGTGGCGCGCGAACCGGGCAGCCGCGCCAAAGTCGCCGTCAAATCCAACGATCCGGAAGTCGGCGCGGTGGGCACCTGCGTCGGGCACATGGGCAGCCGCATTCACAATATCGTCAAAGCGCTGGGCAATGAAAAAATTGATATTATCGAATGGGTCGATGACCCGATGGAGCTGATCGCCAGCGCGCTGAAGCCGGCCAAGATCAACAAGATCCGTCTGGAAGAAAATGAGACCGAGAACGGCGCGGAAAAAAAAGCGCTGGTTTTCGTGGACAACGATCAACTGTCGCTGGCCATCGGCCGCGCTGGCCAAAACGTGCGCCTGGCCTCTAAATTGACCGGCTGGAATATCGATATTCAGGAAGAAAAAACCAGTTTCACGGAAAATCTGGCCAAAGCCGCCGCGGAACAAAAACCGGCGGAAAACGAAACCGGCAAATCCAGTTTGACGGAAAACCTCAAAGCGGCGGCCGCGGAAGCCAAAGCCGCGGAAGAGAAAAAACAGGCGGAAACAGCGCTGGCCGCAGAGGCCAAGCCGGAGGAGGACGCGGCCCAATAAAACACAAAAAATTATCCCTTCGCGCACAGCAAGGGTGTGTCTGGCAGGCTGAAACTTGCCAGACCTACAAACAAGGACAAATTAATGAAAGTAAGCGAGCTGGCCAAAAAATATAATAAAGAGATCAAAGAGATCCGCGAAATTCTTAAAGAGCTGGATATCCCATTCAATGACAGCAAGTCGGCCGTCAATGAGGAAAATTGCCAGAAAGTCGAGGAATACCTTAACCCGCCGGCCAAGAAAAAAGTTTTGAAAGTCATCAAAAAAGCCGAGCTGGCCAAGCTGGAAGAACAGGCCGAGGCGAAACCGGAAGGCGCGAAAGAATTAAGCGCCGCGGAAAAAGTCAGCAAGCACCTCACGCTGGAAAGCCGCAAGAAAAAAGAACCGCCGCCGCCCAAAGAACAGCCCAAGGCCGCGGCCGAAGAGCCGAACGCCGTCTCTTCGCTTAATCCGGAAAAAGCCGCCGCGCCGCCAGCGGCTGGAGGCCTGCCGCCGGCAGCCAAACCGAACAGTCATCTGAAAAAAGAAAAAGTTTTCCGCAGCGAAAAAACTTTTGCGGACAAAGAAACCAATCTGCAAAAGCTTTTTAATCAAAAACCCAAGAAAAACCGCTCCAAATACAAAAAACTGAAACTGCAGGAAAAAAGGCAGGAAGTTTTGCCGGCGGATAATTCACCGCCGCCCGCTGAAATTACTTTGCAGGAAAAAAGCATCTCGCTGCATGATTTTGCCGCGCAGGCCAAACGGCCGCTGGCTGAAATCATGGGCGCGCTGCTCAAAGCTGGCCTGCTCATCACGATCAATCAAAAGATCAATCACGATATCGCGCAAAAAATCGGCGAGTTGATCGGCGTGACGGTCAAGACTGATTTTTCGGAAACGGAAGATTCCAAGATCAAATACGAGCTGACCATGCTGGAATCTTCAGAAGTGGCTGACCGGCCGGAAGACCTGCGGCCGCGGCCGCCGATCGTCACGATCATGGGGCATGTCGACCACGGCAAAACCAAGCTGCTTGACGCCATTCGTTCTTCGCGCGTTGTCGAAGGCGAAGTCGGCGGCATCACCCAGCATATCGGCGCCTATCAGGTCACGGCCAAAGACAAAAAAATCACATTTTTAGACACGCCTGGCCATGAGGCGTTCACCGCTCTGCGCGCTAGAGGCGCGCAGGTCACGGATATCGTAATTCTGGTCGTCGCCGCCAATGACGGCATCAAGCCGCAGACTATCGAAGCTATTGACCACGCCAAAGCCGCTGGCGTGCCGATCATCGTGGCGATCAACAAAATAGACCTGCCGGAAGCCGATGTATCCAAGGTCAAGCAGCAGCTGACCGAATACGAACTAGTGCCCGAAGAATGGGGCGGCAAAACAGTTTGCTGTGAAATTTCCGCCAAGCAGAAAACCGGCCTGGACAATTTGCTGGAGATGATCCTGCTGGTCGCCGAAATGGAAGACCTCAAAGCCAATCCCAATAAAAAAGCGCAGGGCATCATCATCGAGGCGCATCTTTCCAAACAGCGCGGCCCGGTGGCCACCGTGCTGGTCAAAAGCGGCACGCTACGCAAAGGCGACGCTTATGTCATTGGCACAACTTACGGACGCATCCGCGCGATGTTTGACGATCTCGGTCAGGAAGTTCTGGTGGCTGATCCGGCGCGGCCGGTGGAGATCATCGGCATCACCGCTGTGCCACGCGCCGGTGAATTATTCCAGGTGTACGCTTCGGAACGCGAGGCCCGCATCCTCGCCGAAAAACGGCAGGCCGAGCAAAAAGATCAGCTGCTGGCCAGCAAACGCGCAATGACTTTGTCCTCTTTAAGCAAAGCGCTAAACACGGGCGCTAAAAAAACACTCAATATCCTGCTCAAAGGCGATGTGCAGGGTTCGCTGGAGGCGATCAGCGCGTCGATCGCCAAGATCAAACATGAAAAGATCAGCGTCAATATTATTCACTCCGGCACGGGCAATATTAACGAATCCGACGTTATGCTGGCCAAGGCTTCGGAAGCGGTGATCCTGGCTTTTACCGTCGGCGCGGATAGTTCGGCGGAAATTTTGGCCAAAAACGAGGCGGTGGAGATCCGCCATTACGATATTATTTACAAACTGCTGGAAGACCTCGAGCTAGCGCTGAACGGCCTGCTCGGCCCGGAATACGAGGAGATCGAGCTGGGACAGGCGGAAATCCGCAAAATTTATAAATTCTCCAAAGCGGGTACGATCGCCGGCGCTTTTGTTTTCTCCGGCAGCATCCGCAAAAACGCCGACAAGGTGCTGGTTTTCCGCAACAAAAAACAAATCGCGGAAACAACTTTTGCCAGTCTGCGGCACGAAAAAGACGATGTCAAAGAAGCGGCGCTCAATTATGAATGTGGTTTCACGCTGGAGAAATTCGCGGATTTTCAGGAAGGCGACATCGTGATCGCTTATGAGCGCCGCGAAAAAGCCAGAGCTGTTTAAATGTCTAGAGCGGAACGTTTAGCCGAATTACTCAAAGCCGAGATCGGCACGATCATCCTGCACAAGCTCAACGATCACCGCATCGGTTTTGTGTCGATCACCGCAGCGCAGGCTTCCGCCGATCTTTCAACCGCCAAAATTTTTATTTCCTGTCTGGGCACGCCGGAAGAAAAAAAGAAAACCCTGCGCGGCCTGATCTCGGCAATTCCGTTCATCCGCGGCATTTTGGCCGAGACTATTGACACGCGCCTCGTGCCAAAACTGCGTTTTATTCTCGATGACTCGCTGGCTGCCGGCAACAAGCGGCTGGAAATCCTGCACCGGCTGGCGCAAGAAAGGGAGAAACGTGAAAAGCGACTGGCGGCTAATATTTAAAAAAGCCAAAAATATTTTGATCCTCACCCATGTCGATCCCGATGCTGACGCGCTAGGCTCGGCCTATCTGTTGCGGGAGCTGATCAAAAAAATAAATCCGCGGGCGCGGGTCAGCGCGTTGTTTGATCCGCAACACAAAAATGAATTGAACGCTTTTATTAAAAAAGCGGACGCTTCGGCTCCGCTCAGCGTCTGTAAACCCGATTTAATAATCTCCGTGGACGCCAGCGACACGGGGCGGCTGTACGGCTGCCCCAAACAAAAAATCGATATTTGTATCGATCATCACGCTAGCAGCCGCAAGTTTGCCGGGATCAATCTCATCGACCCCGGCGCCGCGTCCTGCACGCTGGTCATTTATGAGCTGCTGCAAAAATTAAAGATCAAACTGACCAAAACCATGGCGGAATATTTATATCTGGGCTTGAGCAGCGACACCGGCAATTTTGCTTTTGCCAATACGGACACGCGGGTTTTTCGCGCGGCTTTAGCCTGCGTACAATTGGGCGTTATCCCGAACCGGATTTACAACAAGCTCAATGAGCAATTAAGCCGGCGGGAAATTCTCGATTTTGCCCGGGCGGCCAGCGGTGTGGAAAATTTTTGCGGCGGAAAATTGATCCTGGCACACATACCCCCAAAATCAAAAGTGGACAACCGTTTTCTTATTGACCTTATCCGCCGTGAGAGAAACGCCGAAGCCGCGGTTGTTTTGGTGGAAAAACCAGACTACATCAAGATCAGTCTGCGCTCCAAAACCGCGCTGGATGTGGCCAAAATTGCCGCGCGTTTTAACGGCGGCGGGCACAAAAAAGCCGCGGCGGGGAAAATTTTTAACGCCACGCTTCACAGCGCCCAAAAACAGGTTGTCGACTATTTCACCCAACACGTCTTCAGCTAACGAGAGCCTGTTCACACCGGTGAGTTATGCGGTTTTTTCGATTAGCCGCGCGTAATAATTCTCCAGCTTAGCGGCTTGTTTTCGCAGATCAAATTGATTTTCCACCAAACGCCGCCCGTACTCCGCATACTCCGGCCAGCGTTCCGGCGCGGAAAGCAGTCTGGCAATATTCACGGCCAAAGCGTCCACGTCCCGCTCTGGAGCAAGCAGGCCGTTTTTTCCCTCGCGCACTATTTCCGGTATGCCAGAATGGCGGGTAGACAACAGCGGCCGCCCGATCGCCGCCGCTTCAATCAACACTGTCGGCAGCCCCTCGCTGTCACCGCTGCGTGCCGTGACAGACGGCGACATAAAAATATGGCATTTTTTTAGCTCCTCGATATACTCCGCATGGCTCCGGCTGCCTAAAAACTCAACTTGAGAGCTAAAAGCTGAACTTTCCGCTTCTTGTTTTAGCTCAGGCTCCAGCCGGCCGCTCCCGATGAGTTTCAGGCGCAGCCCGGGATACTGCGGCGCAACTTTTAAAAAAGCGCGGAGACCGTAAAGAAAGCCTTTTTTCTCCACAAAACGCCCGCACATTAAAATATTGACTGGCTGCCCCGGCGCAGACGGATTGTGAGCGTACGGAAATTTGGCCAAATCCGCGCCGCCGTAAACCACTTCCACTTTGTTTTCCGGCGCGCCGAGCTTAATTAAATCGCCGCGCATTTTTTGCGAACAGGCCAAAAATAGATCGCCGCGCCGGAACAAACGGCGCAGCTGCCAGCGGTAGACCGGATTGCGCGTGTGCTGATAAACATCCAGCCCGTAAAAACTTGTGAGCAGCGGCAGGCGCCGTTTTGGCAAAAACCCCAGCGCCGACACGCCGATATAGCCGTAATGCGCGTGGATCAGCTGAATACCGTCCGCCGCCAGCTGACCGCGCAAATATTTTTCTGTCCCGATGCGGCACGGCGCGTAAGGGAAAATTTCCGCATTACGGCGCTGCCAGGCGTAGACCACAGCCTCTGTTTTTTGGAAAAGACGCAGCGGCTCATAAATAAAAGTTTCGGAAAGATCTAGAAACCGCGTGGTATACAGAGCAATTTTAAGCATTTTCTTCTTTGGTTTTTTGCAATTCGTAAAGTTTTTGGTAAAGCGGACAGGTTTGCAATAATTCCGCGTGCTTGCCGATAGCGATAATGCGTCCGTTGTCCAAAACCGCGATGCGGTCCGCATTGACTATCGTGGACAATCGGTGGGCGATCACAAAAGTCGTGCGGTTGCGCATCAGGTTTTCCAGAGCCTGCTGCACCAGTTTTTCCGATTCGTTGTCGAGAGCCGAAGTCGCTTCGTCAAGGATTAAAATTTTGGGATCGCTCAAGATCGCCCGCGCGATCGCCACGCGCTGTTTTTGCCCGCCGGACAAGCGCACGCCGCGCTCACCAATATAGGTCAAGTAGCCGGAGGGAAACAATTTAATGAAATTATCCGCGTTGGCCATGTGCGCGGCCTGCTCGATCTCTTCCTGCGTGGCCTTGTCCCTGCCATAAGCGATATTTTCGCGGATCGTGCCGCTGAATAAAATCGTTTCCTGCGTCACAATGCCGATCTGGCTGCGCAGCGAACTAAAAGAATATTCTTTCACATCCAGCCCGTCGATCAGCAGCCGTCCGGAGGTCACGTCGTAAAAACGCGGAAGCAGATTGGCCAGCGTAGTCTTACCGCCGCCCGAAGGCCCGACCAGCGCCAGCATTTCACCGGCGCGGACTTCCAGCTCGATATTTTTAAGCACCAGGCCGTTGGCCGGCGTATAAGCAAAACTCAGATCTTGAAACTGCACCTGCCCGGTAATATTTTTTTGCTGCGGATGCGCCGCTTCCTTGACCGTCGGTTCGGTTTCCAGCAGCTCAAAAATCCGGTTCAAAGCCGCCGCGGCCTGCTGCTGTTTGACGCTGATCTTGCCGAAAACCGTCACGGGATTGACCAGCATGCCCAAACCCAGACAAAAAGCGATGAAATTACCGACCGAGATCCGTCCTTCTATTATCTGGATGCCGCCGATCATGAAAATCAGCATGATCATCGAGATCTGCAGCATAAACAAAATCGGCTCCTGCAGAGCGTAGAGGCGCGAGCCTTTCATGTTGATCCAAAACGACCGCTCGCTTTCTTTGGTGTAGCGGTCGATCTCTTTGTTTTCCGCGGCAAAAGCCTTGATGATGCTGATGCCGTAAATCGACTCTTGCAGCACGGACGCCAGATCGGCCAGCTTGCGCTGATTGTATTTACTGATGCGTCTCATGCGCGTGGTAAAAAGCTGGATCAAAAAAGCAAAAAGCGGCAAAGTGACCAGCGTAATCAGCAGCAAAGGCCAGCTCAAAACACTCAAGTAAAGCAACACGCCGATAAAGGTACAGAGTTCCGGCAGCAGCGTCACGATATTGGACACAAAAACACCCTGCACCACCTGCAGGTCGCTGGTCGAACGGGACATGATCTCGCCGACTTTCCATTTATTGAAAAAATCCATGGACAGCCGCTGCAGATGTTCGTACATTTTAAGGCGCAGGCGCATGACCAAACGCTGGCCGATCCAATCCGCATTGTAAGTCTGCGCGTAAGCAGTCAGCGAGCGGATCAAAGCCAGAGCCAGGCCGGCGCAGATCCGGTAAATGAATAAACCCACGCGGCCGCGTTCGATGTCATAGCTCAATTCTTTAACCAGCGCCAAAAAATACATATTGGCCACCGTGAATAAAAAAATATTGACCAGCACAACTAAACAGCGTCCCCAGTGTTCGCGGAAATAAGGCCAGAGTTTTAAATAAAGCTTCATTGTTTTTCCTTCATATCTTTTTATCTTCCTTTTATTTATCTTCCTTTTATATAACGCCGGATGGCATCCTGCCAAGCCGGTATTTTTAAGCCAAAAGTCTCCTGCGTCTTGCGCAAATCGAGCACGGAATAAGCCGGCCGCCTGGCTGGCCGCGGAAACTCCGCCGAGGCACAGGGCTGCACCGGCACGGCAATATTTAAGAGGCCAAAAAACTCGCGCGTGAAATCGTACCAGGTTGTTTCACCGCTGTTAGTGAAATGATAAATGCCGTATTTTTGACAGGTCAAAAACACGCTCAGCGCCTCGACCAGATCGTCGACTAAAGTCGGCGCGCCGCGCTGATCGTTGACGACTTTGAGCGCGGAGTTCATCCGCGCCTGTTTGAGCATGGTCTCCACAAAATTTTTGCCGTCGCGGCCGTACAGCCAGGCCGTGCGCACGATAAAAAATTTCGGCGCTTTTTGGATCAAACGCTCGCCTTCTGCTTTGGTTTGGCCGTAGACAGACAAAGGAGCGGCCGGCGCTTCCGGCAAATACGGCTTGACCGCGTCGCCGGAAAAAACATAATCGGTGCTGATCTGCAGGATCGGGATATTTAATTCCGCGGCCAGCTCGGCCAGATTGCCGGCGGCCAGCGCATTGACCGCGCGCGCCTGTTCTGGCTCGGTCTCACAAAGGTCGACATTCGTAAACGCGGCGCAATTATAAATAAAGTCCGGCCGCGCCGCGCGCAAATAATCTTTTACCGCGTCAAACCGCAGCAGGTCATGCTCCGGCAGATCGAGCGGCAGCGTCTCATGACCAAGCGCGGAGAGACGCCGCGTCAAGACGCTGGCCAGCATACCCCGGGCGCCGGTCACCGCAATTTTCATGCCAATATCTCCTGAAAATAATCCGCGATTTTTTGCGCGCCGGGACGACCGATCGTCGGCGGCAGCTCTTCGTGCATTTTCCGGCGCGCCGCACTGTCCAGTAAAATTTTTTCCGCTTCCGCCGCGACCTGCCGCGGGGTCAAAACTCCGATCAGCTCTGGAACAATCTTTCGGCCGGCCTTGAGATTTGGTATGGAAACAAACGGCAGGCGCCGCATGGTCAATTTGATCAAAATTTGCTTCAAAGGACGGCCAAGCCAGGGCAGATCCGAAAGCAAACCCAGCAGGCCGCCAAACGGCACCAGTTCCGGATAATTAAACGGCAGCAGGATCAAAAGCGGTATGCCCAGCACGGCGTTGAGCGCGGTGTTTGTGCCGGTGATCGAAATGATCAAATCGTATTTTTCATTTTCTTTTTCGTAAGGCGCGGGAAAACGCTGCGGAAAATCCCGTTCGGCCGGCCGGCGCAGCTCCGGCTTGATACCCCAGCGAAAATTAAGCGTGGGATATTTTTCGGAAAGCAGCGCGGCCAGCTCGCTGAAAAAAGGCACCAGCGCGCGCAGATGTTTCAAGCGGCTGCCCGGATACAAACCAATGGTCGTCTGGCCGGAAGAGATCTCCGTATTTTGATAAGCGAGTTTTTTCTCCAGCGCGGCGTCGACCATGAGATTGCCGTCTGCGTCGCGGGAAAATAATTTTTTGAACCAGCGTTTGTGCGCAACCTTGCCTTCGTCATAGCCGTACAACGCAAATTTGTATTTTTTGGCCAGACGGTAGGCATGCCAGCTGCCGCCGCCGCCGTAAAAAACAATTCCCCCGGCTGCCGGCCGATAAGCGTCCGGCCAGGTTTTTTTGAAAATATATTTCTTGTAATCACTCACCGAAAAAACATGGTGAAAAAGTCCGCTGGCTCTGGCCAGCGCGGTCTCTGTGCCGGCGCTGAATTGACACGGCACGACATATAAAGTGTAAATCACGTCTGGATACCGGCGGCGCCAGGCTTTAACCAGCGGAAAAATCAGACCGTTCAACTCACCCGGGCCGTTGACCGTCAAAACAATTTCTTTCATTTAATTAAACATCCTGCCCAGCATTTTGGTAATTTTGGCGCGGTCAGCGCTTATTTCAGTATACCATTGATCGTTCAAAAAAACAGGCAGAATATCCGCGGCGGCTAGTTTTTTGTCATAAACAAAATAACGCGTAATAACGCCTTCGCGGGTGTCGCCCGACCAGGTTTGATCAAAGATCAAATTGCCAAGGCCGTAGGAAATTGCCGCGGCGCGGCGAAAATCCGCTTTTTGCACCCAGTGCGCTTGATCGCCGGCCACAATAGCCACATTTTGCGCAGCCAGCCATTCGCCCCAGTCCCGTTGAAATTTGTTGGGCTGGGCGGTGTATTCGTCGCCCCAATTGCACATCACGATAACCAGGTCTGCGGCGCGCGCTTTGGCCAGGGCTTGAGCCAGACGCTCGCGCAGAAAAGACGCGACATGATAAACAATTTCCGCGCCGCGAATATCCGTGTCGCGGTAATAATTCGTCCCGACAGAATTGACCGCCAGAAAAGCCACGCGCAATTCGCCCAGCTGCACAAAACGCGGCTCGTAAGCGTCAGCTAATTCCTGCGCCACGCCAGTATATTGGATCTGCAGTTTGTTCAACACATCCAGCGTATCGCGGATGCCGGTGGCGCCCGCGTCGCCAATATGATTACCGGCTACGGAAACCAGATCAATGCCCGCCTGCCGCAGCCCCTCAGCATAACGCGCCTGACCATAAAGCCGCAGACGGTCTTTGGGCTTGCTGTAATTATAAACCAGCGGCGATTTGAGATTGACGATAGACAAATCGGCCGCGCGAAAAACCGGCGCGATCCCCCGCCACGGATAGTTGACATCGCCGGTCATGTCGATCACATTGCCTATGCCGCGCGACAGCACTACCGTGCCGCCGATCGTGATATTCTTGATCTTCCGCGCGTCGAAACGCGGCTGTTTATCCCAGCGCCATTTGGTCAGGCGCAAAGGATATTCCCGCGGATTTTCCCAAAAATAGACTCCGTCCAGCCGCAAAGTCCGCCAGGAAACATCCGTGTGATACCAGGGCACAAGCGCCAGAGCGTCAGGCTTGTCGCGCAAAAAACGCCGCAGCTCAGCCAAGTCGTCAGCCACAATGACTTCGCCGGCCGCCACGCCGCCGCGCCGGATGCGTCCGCGCCAGTCCCGCAAAATGATCAAGGGAATTTTGCCAGCCGCGATATCCTGCAGTTCGGCGGCGCGCAGATCGTAAAACTCGCTGCGCTGATCGGCCACGTATAAGAGCGGCGCGCTGACCCAAAACAAGCGCAAAAAAAGCAAATAGAGCAAAACGGCCAGTACCGTCAGCGTAACGTGCTTGCGGCGAATTTTCATTTCCGGCGGATGGGCGCTTTTTTCGGTTTGGCGCGGCGCGGCGTTTTGGCTATTTTTGCTACCGCCCGTTTTTCTTTGTACCGGCAGTATTGCACGGACAGCTCGAACAACAAATAAAACGGCAGCGCGACGGTCAGCTGGCTGACCACATCAGGCGGTGTTACGATCGCGCCAAAAATCAGCGAGATCACAATTACCACGCGGCGCAGTCTGCTGATATCCTGCACATCTAAAATTTTTAAACTATACAAAACAAGCACCAGCAAAGGCACTTGAAAAACCAAAAAGAAGATCAACAAATTGGTGATCACAAAACCGGTCAGATAATTCAAACTCCACATGCTCTGCAATTGCAGCAAATGGGAAAAACTGTCGAAATAGGGAATAAAAACTTTGATCGCCAAAAACCAGCCAAAAACACTGCCCGCAATCCCGAGCGCAAAACTGATCGGCACATAGATCAGCAGGCGCCGTTCACGTTCGTACAAAGCCGGCCGCACATAATTCAAGATAAAGAGCAAAATTGCCGGCAGACAAACGATCAGCATCAGCAGCAAAGTCAGCTGCATAACATTCATCACGGCTTCCACTGGCGACAGCGTGGCCACCGTCACCGCGTAACTGGCGGATAAAAAATCCACGAACCATTGCAAAATATGGATAGAGCACCAGAAGCCCAGGCAAAAGAGCCCCAGTAAAAATAGCAGCAAAAAGATCATGCCACGCCTGCTTATTTGTACTTTTTGGTTTTTCTAGCTGTTTTCTTTATTTGCAGAGCTTCCTCCGCGTCATCTTTGGCTTCGTTGAATTCCGTAATAAAACGCCCCAGCGATTTAGCCAATTTCGGCAGCTGCGCGCCACCAAAAAGCAGAATGATCACCACCGCAATTAATAATAATTCTGTTCCACCCAGCATAAAAATCCCCCTTTCTGAAAGTATATTTCTTTAATTATAGCACAATATCTTGCCATAAACACTACCCTGTTGTATAAT
>JAIRWS010000115.1 GCA_031268855.1 Candidatus Margulisiibacteriota bacterium
TCAACAGGCCTAAGTAGGCCATTAGTAATGGCATATATATGCCATTACTAATGGCCTACTTAGGCCTGTTGAATTGGTTATAAAGAAAATGAAACGGATACAAATTACTTACGATAAAGTAGGTATATTTTACGGATTTGTGGGTATAATTTATATTATATGGGAGTGAGCATGTTTTTATTTGGTCAAAAATGTAGGAATTTATTCTCGGAATTTAATATTCCGCTGGATAATTATTGCTTAACAGTTATCCCCCCCCCCCCCCAGTATAGATAAGACTTCAGCAAAGCAAATATTTGTGAAACGAGGTGATGCCTATGGGTAAAACTTCGTTCTTGTGATTTGTGCGATGTATTTTTCAAAAAAAATAATAAAGGAGTAAAATTATGAGTAAAATATTTGGTGCGAATAATAATGTAGATTGGAGTAGCGTTAAAAATACAAACGCAAAGGAGGTGGAAAATAAGAACCCTTACTATAATAAGGATACGGGCAATATTATTTTAGTTGGCGACGCCCAGGAAAATTCAACAAGTATTGATCTAAGCCAAAATAAAGTAGAACAACATTGGGGCAACAATAACAATAAAGTCTACTATAAAACGCAAGGCAATACCTTAAATATTCAAGCGAGCAATGATTTGCCTAATAATATCAATAGTCCTAGCCCTGAAGTTGTAGATTCTTTTTCTTTGGCAGATGGCATACAAACAAATGGCCACAAGAAACTGATTATCACGGTCTTGAATAAGACAGGGAATTTTATTGACGATAACTGCATTGGTTTTGCTATAAAGGGAGACCACTCTGATGGTTTTTATCCTGAGGCGCCTATTGGCTGGAACATGCAAGGTGAGTTTATATCAACCAAGCAGCTGGGCGAAGGCTATGGCCGGCGCGCTTTATCCGTTGGCGACAGGCTTGAATTTGATATTTCTAATAGGTCTGAAATATATATTGGCGGAAAGGTTATTGCTGGCAATAGCGGCAGGCTGATATTTTCTTTTGAGCTGGCGGACTAAACTCGTGTGTCTTGGAGTCGGAGAGGTAAGCTTTTCCGGCTCCAGGGAGTGGTTTGAATATTCGGATCACTCCCACAAATTATTGATCGGCACGAGGTGCATATTGTCTTTGAAAGACATGGCCAGCTCTCCGGTATAAAGAACTATGCCGGAAAATTTTGCTCCGCGGTAGTTTCTGGCAAACCAGCGCAGGTTTTTGAAGTGTTCCTCGGTAAAACGCGAGCTGGCTTTGACTTCCACGCCGGTCAGTCCGGCGGGATGCTCAATAACTAAATCTATTTCGTGATTGTCATAATCACGGTAGTGATACAGGTTGATATCCGCTGATAGTTCGGCCTGCGCGGCGATTTGATTATACACAAAAGTTTCGATCAGATTACCCAGCTTATTGCTGTCTTGCAGCACATCGGCGGCCTGCCAGCGCAAAATAGCGGCCAGCAGCCCGGTGTCATTGAGATACAGTTTGGCCTGCCTGCCTATCCTGCCGCGGTCGGTCTTGCTCCAGGCCGGCACGATGTCGAGCAGATAGATGTTTTCCAGAATATTCAGATATTCGTCGACTGTCTGACGCGCTAGACCCAGCTTGGCGCGGATTTTATCTTTGTTCATGTAGCGGGAGGAATACGCGGCGGACACGGCAAATAATTCCCGCAAAGCTCTCTGGCGTTTGATTTGCGCAAAGTCTTTGAGGTCTTTTTGGATCAGTGTGTTGATGTAGTCTTTATACCAATCGCGGCTGTCGCGCTGTCCCAGCAATAACGGCTCCGGAAAACCGCCCCGCAAGGCCAGAGCGATTACTTTTTTCTTATTAAAGCCGGTGTTGCGGACGAAGTCTTTTTGGCGCAGTCTGGAAAAAAACCGTGCTGTCTGTTCCAGAATCTCGCCGTAAGCAAACGGTCTTAAACGGATATTTTTCACCCGTCCGGCCAGAGATTCCTGCACAGTTGGCAGGGCTTGAATATCCGCAGAACCGGTGATCAAGAATTGGCCGTACCGCGTGTTTACGTCGACCGCTTTTTTGATGGCCAGTAGCAGATCGGGAACCCTTTGCACTTCGTCAATGATCATGGTTTTTTTGGTGTGCTCGATAAATTCTTCCGGCTCGGCACGGGCCATTTTCAGCAGGGAATTGTCATCCAGCGTGCGATATTCGCAATCGCTGCTGACGATAGCTTGGGCCAGCGTGGTCTTGCCGCATTGTCTGGCTCCGGTCAGCAGCAGCACGCGCCTTTTTTTCAGCGCCTGCTTGATATTTTCTTCCTGCCAGCGGTGTTTCTTTTTGCGAGCCATTTTTATATTTTACACTAATCCGTAAAAATGTAAAGTATAAGTCCGTAAAAATGTAAAAAATGAAACAGTGAAAATGGCTGTCAGGAACGCCGAGTGAACGCATTGTTAAAAATCTTTCCCTGTCTTATACTATAAAAATATTATAAAAACTTTTGCCTAAAAGGAGTTAAGGTGCAGAATATCCCGCTGGTCAACGTCAAAGCCCAATTTGCGCAGATACAGGACGAAGCGGAAAAACAGGTTTTAGAGATTTTGCGCACTGGCGCGTATATACTGGGGCAGCACAATAAAACTTTTGAAACTGAACTGGCAGAATACGTCGGCGCGAAATACGCCATTCCGGTCAAGTCCGGTACGGACGCGCTTTTTGTCGCTTTGCGCGCGGCGGGCATACAGGCGGGCGACGAGATCATCACGACGCCGTTCACTTTTATTGCGACAGCTGAAGCGGCGCGTTATCTGGGCGCGGCGCCGGTTTTTGTGGATATTGAGCCGGAGTCTTATTGCCTTGACGTCAGCCAGATCGAGAAAAAAATTACGCCGAAAACCAAAGCGATTTTGCCGGTGCATCTTTTTGGCCATTCTGTGGATGTTGACGCGATCGAGGCAATCGCAAAGAAACACAATTTGCTGGTCATCGGCGATGCCTGCCAGTCCATCGGCACGGAGTACAAAGGTCGGCCGATCGGCGGCTTGTGCGCGGCGGAATGCTACAGTTTTTACCCGACCAAAAACCTGGGCGGCTGCGGTGAGGGCGGCGCGGTCACGACCAATGATCCCGAAATTGCTGACCGGGTGCGTATCCTGCGCGCGCACGGCATGCGGGAAACTTACCAGCACGAAACGATCGGCTACAATATGCGCCTCGATGAAATACAGTGCTGTATTCTGCGGCTCAAACTACAAAAATTAGCCGCCTGGACCAAACGCCGGCAGGAGATCGCCAAAATTTATAACGCGGCTTTTCAGAATGTGCCAGGCCTCCAGATACCGGTTGTCAAAAATTACAGCAATCACGTTTATCATCAATACGTTTTGCTGGCGGATAACCGCGAGGCTCTGCAAAAATATCTCAAAGACAACGGCGTGGGCACGGCCGTGCATTATCCCCTGCCGCTCAATCTGCAGGCCGCGTTTGCGGATCTGCATCTGCCAGCCGGTTCTTTTCCGATTGCGGAAAGTGTGGCAAAAAAGATTTTCTCCATACCGGTGTATCCAGAATTGACCGACGTGGAAGTCGCTTACATTATCGAAAAAGTCCAGGAAGGAGCGCAGCTTTGATGGCCGAAAAAGCCGCGACGAGAGACGCCTATGGCAAGGTACTGGTCGAGCTGGGCCGGGAAAATCCCGATATCGTGGTGCTGGACGCTGATCTTTCCGGCTCAACGCGCACGGCCTGGTTTGCCAAAGAATTTCCCGAACGTTTTTTCAACGCCGGTATTGCCGAGCAAAACATGATCGGCCTGGCGGCGGGTCTGGCGGTTTCCGGCAAGATCGCTTTTGCCAGCAGTTTCGCCATGTTTGCGACGGGACGCTGCTGGGAACAGATCCGCAACACGGTCGGTTATCCGCGGCTCAATGTCAAGATCGTGGCCAGTCATGCCGGTGTGACGGTTGGCGAGGACGGCGCCACGCATCAGGCTGTCGAAGATATCGCGCTCATGCGCTCTTGTTACAATCTGCGCGTGGTCGTGCCGGCTGACGCCGAGGAAACCAAAATGGTGATCCGGCAGGTGGCCGCAAGCGAGGGGCCTTTTTACGTGCGCTTGAGCCGTTCAGCGACTCCGGCTTTTTACGCGTCGGGCAAGTGTGATTTCCAACTGGGCAAAGGCTCGCTTATCCGCGAAGGCCGGGACGTGGCGATTGTGGCCTGCGGCATCATGGTATACGAGGCGGACAAAGCCTGCGAGCTGCTGGCCCAAGAGGGGATCTCGGCGCGCCTGATAAATATGGCTTCTGTTTGGCCGATAGACAAAGACCTGCTGGCGGAAACGGCTAAAAAATTCGGCAAGATTGTGACCTGCGAAGAGCATAGCGTGATCGGTGGCCTGGGTTCGGCGGTGGCGGAAAGTATCGCGGAGAATTGTCCCTGCAAAATAAAAATTCTGGGTGTCAATAAATCCTGCCAGTCCGGCCCGCCGGATGAATTGCTGAAATATCATGGTTTGACCGCTACGGATATTGTCAGCGCCGTGAAGCAAATAATGGCATGATCCGCACGGAGAAACTCTACAAGCTTTACGGCAACAATGCGGTGCTTAACAATGTCAATTTGCAGATTGGCAAAAGCGAATTTGTTTTTTTGATTGGCCCCAACGGCGCCGGCAAATCCACCTTATTCAAAACAATTTACCGCGCGGAGCTGCCGACCCGCGGCGATGTGCTGGTCGACGATCTCTCGGTGCCCAGTCTGCGCCGCTGGCAGATTCCGGTTTTGCGCCAGCGCATCGGTGTGATTTTTCAGGATTACAAATTATTGAAATATAAAACTGTTTACGAAAATGTGGCTTATGTGATGGAAGTGCTGGACAAGCCGCTAGAAAAGATCAAAAAACAGGTGCCGCAGGTGCTGGACCTGGTGGGGCTTTTGCGCAAAAAAGACTGCAAGCCGGCCGAGCTGTCCGGCGGCGAACAGCAAAAAGTCAGCATTGCCCGCGCGCTGGTCAACAACCCGCGCATTTTGCTGGCCGATGAGCCGACTGGCAATCTCGATCCGGACACCTCGTGGGAGATCATGCGGCTGCTGGATTTGATCAATGAACAGCGCCAGACCACCGTCGTGGTGGCCACGCATGACCGCAATGTGGTGGACACGATGCGCAAGCGCGTGATCAAAATGTCCGCCGGACGCATCGTGGAAGATAATATGCTGGGAAAATACACCGATGCTTAGACGCTGGGCTTATTTCAGCCGCGAGGCCTGGCAAAGTATTACGCGCGGCGGCTTGATGTCGCTGCTGGCGGCAAGCACCATCGCGCTGGCCATGTTTATTCTCGGAATTTTTTTGCTGGCCTTTTTTAATTTTTACAATTTGCTCGGCGCGCTAAATTCGCGGCTGGACATTATGGCTTACGCCAGACCGGCGGCTGGCGGCAACGATTTAGACCTGCTGAATATGACGATCTCCGATCTGAACGGCGTGAAAAAAGTGCAATTCATTGCCAAAGAAACCGCCTGGAGACAATTCAAGGAGTCGCATGCCAATCTGCAGCTGGATGATTTTCTGGAAGATAATCCGCTGCCCAATTCTTTCAAGGTGGAAGTGCACGACCTGTCTTATATCAATCTGGTCGCCAATAAACTGCGCGCGCTGGAAAATATCGAAGACGTGAGTTACGGCGGCGAGCTGGCCGAACGGCTGGCCTTGCTGATCAAAGTGCTGACCACTGGCGGCGTGATCGTGATCTTGGTGCTGATCGCTTCGACGCTGATGATCGTGGTCAATACTATCCGCCTGACCGTTGTCGCGCGCGAAAACGAGATCAATATCATGTCGCTGGTCG
This sequence comes from Candidatus Margulisiibacteriota bacterium, assembly GCA_031268855.1. Classification (NCBI taxonomy): domain Bacteria; kingdom Bacillati; phylum Candidatus Margulisiibacteriota; species Candidatus Margulisiibacteriota bacterium. Next base: position 5,817 of record JAIRWS010000115.1, read on the forward strand.
GCGCGTCGCGCAGTTTTATCAAATATCCGTTCATTGTTGAAGGTATGCTGATCGGTCTGCTCGGTTCGCTGGCGGCCATTGCCAGTTTGAAAGCCGGTTACGGGGCGGCCATTCTGCAAATGGAGAGGATCATGCCGTTCGTGCCGGTAAATTTAAAACCCACGGAAATCAATTTAGTCTTTTTGCTCTTGCTGGCCGCCGGAGTTTTTCTGGGCTGGCTGGGCGGCTACGTGTCGGTGTCGCGGTCTCTGAAAGCGGAATAATAAAGGCGGAGTAATTCTTAAACGAAAAACCAAAATAGTGTATACTTAAATTAGTTTAACTAAACGGGAGTTTCTATGCTGAATTTCATGCGGAAATACGCGGACAAAATAATTTGGATTTTAGTAATTGCTTTTGTGTTGTCGATCGGCGTGGTGAGCTGCACCGGCCGGCGGCGCGGCGCCAGCGCGGATACTCCGCAGCGGTCGCGCAATGCCAATACGCTGGCGACTATCAACGGCCAGGATATTGACGCCAGACTTTTTCTGCGCATCTACAATGGCAGCATCGCGGGTTTTCGTAGCGCCGGCCAGAGCGATATGATCGATCCCAGGATCGACGCCTATGTCGGTTATGCGGCGCTGATGCAGACGCTGGATGCCGGCAAGCGGCTGGATTATGCTAAGCGTTTAAAGATCAAAGTCGGCCGCGGCGAGATCAATCAGCAGGTGGAAGCGTTGAAGAATGCCTATCAGCTCCAAAACAATGATGATTTCAACAAATTATTGGAGGCGAACGGTCTCAAGTTGAAAGATTTAAAGCAGGATATTCGCCAGCAATTGATGCTGGCCAGGATCGACGACAGCATCAAGCGTTCGGTGGTCGTCTCCGACAGGGATGTGCAAAATCAATACAAAAGAGTCCGCGCGCGGCACATCTTGATTTCTTTCAACCGCTCGGGCTGGACAGACCAAACGGATGCCGAACGCGAGAAACTCGCGCGCGATCTGGCCGCCGGGGTTTACGATCAGCTGATGGCCGGACAGGATTTTGCGGAGCTGGCGCGGGAATATTCCGATGACGCCGGCAGCGCGGTGCGCGGCGGCGAGCTGGGCTGGTTTGGCGTGAATACGATGGTGCCGGAATTTGAGGATGTGGCTTTCAATCTCGAAAAAGACCAGATCAGCAAGCCGTTCCAAACACAGTTTGGTTATCATATTGTACAGACCGAGGAGATCGACCAGCAGGAAATCCCGCTCGACGTTGATGAAAAAGAGCTGCAGCAGCAGCTGCTGACGCAAAGACAGCAGCTGGCCTTGCAACGTTTTTACAACAAACTGCAGACCGAATACAAGACAGAAATTTTTTATCCGCCGTTCCAGGCTTATGATCTTAAAATGCAGGGCGAGCTGGACAAAGCGTTAAATCTTTACCGGCAGATCGGCGCGCAAAATCCGCAGTCACCGGTAGCTTATCTTTTCACCGCGGAAATTTACGAGCTGCAGCAAAAATATGCCGAAGCGCAGGCCGAGTATGACCGCGCGTTCTTGATCCAAAAATTAAACCCGGGCTGGAAAATCCCGTACCTGCATTTTTATCAAGCTGGTTTGTATGCCAAACAAAATAAAAACGCGCAGGCCGTCAAGGAATTGCAGCTGGCCGAAGCTCTGGTCTCGGACAATGTTCAGATTTTGGAGCGGATCAAAGATCAGTACACAGAATTGAAATCGTCGGCCAACGCGAATAAAGTCGATCTAAAAATTAAAGCTCTGCAGCGTTCCAGGATCGTGCCGACAGCTGACGAAACGGTGGAGTTTGATTAGGTGTTATAATAAGTTTTGATGCGTAAAATCTTTATAACATTTTGTCTGCTGCTGACCGCCGCTGTTTCCGCTGATTTTGGCGCCGAAACTGCCGCGGCTGAAACCCGCGCAAATTCTGCCGCGGCTTCCGGTTACGCCGAAACCCGCGCTGATGCCCGAGCGGCTCTCGGCTACGCCGAAACCCGCGCCCTTTGGGTGACCCGTTTTGAGCTGATCGACACGCCGAATATTCCCGAACTGGTCAGGCGCGCGGCGGAAGCTAATTTCAACACTTTGTTTGTGCAGGTTTGCGGCCGCGGCACGGCTTTTTACGATTCCAAAATTTTACCGAAAGACACTCAGGTCAGCCATGACGCGCTGGCGCTGGTCCTGGCCGAAGCCAGGAAATATAAGATCGGTGTGCACGCCTGGATCAACACGCTGTACGTTTGGTCTGACCCGGAGCCGCCGGCCTCGCCGGAGCATGTGGTCAATAAACATCCCGAATGGCTCATGACCCTGCGCGGCGACGCGCGCAATAAATATCTCGATCCGGCCATACCGGAAGCGCGGGAATATATCAGGTCAATTTATTTGGAAGTGGCGCGCAATTATGCGGTCGACGGCGTGCATCTTGACTATGTGCGTTACCCGGGCGCTGGCGCTGGTTTTACCGAATATTCACGGCAGACTTTTAAGCGGCTGTACGGTGTCGATCCTCTGGCGCTGCAGCAAAATAAAGAGATCGCGCTGCGTTTATTCGGCGAAAGCGAATATCAGCAGCAGATGGAACGCTGGGACAGCTGGCGGAGAGAGTCGGTCAATAGTCTGGTGCGCGGCATTTTTTACGAGCTGGCCGTAGCCGCGCCGCAGGTTATTTTGACCGCGGCGGTGCTGCCCGATCCGGACAGTGCGGCCAAAAATAATTTTCAAGACTGGGCAGCCTGGATGCGCGGCGGCTATATTGACGCGGTGGCGCCGATGATCTACGACCGTGACGCGAAAGTGGTGCAAAAACAAACTATCCGCGCCGCGGAATTGGCTGACGAGCACAGTGTGCCGGTTTTTATCGGCTTGGGCGCCTGGCGACGCTCATCGGATGCGATAGTGTCCGATGTGGAGTTTTTGCGCCGCGCGCGCCGGGAAATGAATTACAAATATTTGCGCGGTGTGATTTTATTTTCTTATGACGGCATCAAGAATGTGCCGAATTATTTAGAGCACATCAAGCGCCATGTTTTCACGGAATCTGCCGCGCAGTCTCCGCCCCGCGAAAAACGTTTTTTGTCCGAGGAAAATCCCTCGCTCAACTCTGGTGAACTTATTACCGGATAAATTAAAACATTACCTTGACGGCGAGCGTGTCCGTGTCACCCGGATTAACATTGTTTTCGTAAAAAGCCAGATCGCTGTTGGAGATCACGCGGTGATAGCAGGTGTGCGCGTATTCCAGCTCAAAATTGCCGTATTCAATGCCGGCGGAAGTTTTATAATCAGTGCGGTCCGGCAGGAAACCGACAACCTTATTGTCTCTATTGACTACAGTCTGTCGTACCATAGTCTTAATATCTCCGCCCACGAAAAACGGCCCAAAGTTGATGCGGGTGTCCACGCCCGCCATAGGCTGCCCTTCGTTTTCGCCGATATACAAGCGGGAAACTGAAGCCGTGGCCAGCGCTGGTAAAATGAGCAATAAGGCCAGAAGTTTTAACATAACCGTGCTCCTTAAACCCTTTCCCCTATATAAATTTATCGTAAGCGCGCGCTGATTGTTGCATGATTTTTTGGCGGCGGCGGCTCTTGCCAAAAAATAAAGGTGTGCTATGATATTGAATGTGCACGAGTTGGTTGCTTTTATTCCCTTACATTTGAATCTGTAAGTTCAGAGTTAAGCGTCTATAACTCGTGGGAAATTTTTAAGTTAAAAAGGAGAAAGAAATGGCAGAAAAAAAATTATACATAGGCGGTTTGGCGTATGCCACCACCGACGAAACGCTGAAAGCAGGCTTTAACGCGGCCGGAACAGTGGTTTCGGCAAAAGTTATCATCGACAGAGCGACTAATAGATCCAAAGGCTTTGGTTTTGTGGAAATGTCCACTCCCGAAGAAGCTACCAAAGCGATCGAGCTTCTCAACGGCAAAGAGCTTGACGGCCGTACCATCAAGGTCAGCGAAGCCCGTCCTCAAGAGCCCCGCGCTTCCCGCGGCGGTTTCGACGGCGGCAACAAAGGCTGGTAATTTACTAATAAAAGCCGGCGACAGCGATTCAAATGCCGCCGGTTGCATAAAATCCCCGAATAGTTTTTAATTGTGATTCGTTTTTACGTTTGCGCGCCCTTAGCAAACTTCGGTTGCTGCGCAACCTTGTTACTTGCACTTAACGTCGCCAGCAAGGCTGGCTTGTTAAGTTTGAGTCAATGGATAGAGCGCAAAGAAAAGAAAGAATTGTTATGAATCAAAACATACGATATACTATTTGCCTCTTTTTTGCGCGCCCTTAGCTCAATGGATAGAGCATCTGACTACGGATCAGAAGGTTAGGAGTTCGACTCTCTTAGGGCGCGCCAGTTTCTCAAAAAGATTGAAATTTTGTAACAGGAATATTGTTACTAATACAAGCGGTAGCTACTAGATATTCCCTAGTCGCTGCCACCCAGCCAAAAGCTGGGCGGTAGCACTAGGGAAAATACATGATAGAAGCACAACTTTTCTCGCTAAATTTTTCAAGCAAAAATGCTTATACATATATTTCTGCGATGCATACTCATATGCATAATGCCTCTTTTGCATCGTGCAAACGCACATGCACAACTCCATGCAAACCAAATCACGAGGGCGATTTATGCCCACAATAAAATACATTCGGCTGTACCTAGACACGTGGATAAAATACCGGCGTGTGATTTCGGCAGACAGGTTATGCAAGATGCTGGACGGCGTGGTCGATGTAAGTATGGGCATCGAAAATTTCACGCCGCAGGACGAAGCAGAAAAACAATTTTTCGCACATTTAAAAGAAAAATTAGCAGAAACTCAAAAGGTATATGCCGCAAAAATAAAGGCTATAAGTACCCGCTGGAACAATAAAAATGATGTTTTGAATGATACAAAAGAGGAATTGTGTATGATACAGAAAGAGGATTCTGTATCATACAAAAGTGATGTTTTGAATGATACAACCATAACCATAACCAATAACCATAACCAAATACATAACCAAAACCAAAAACTTGGTAATACTCATTCTGCTAAGGAGAGTGTGTGTGCGGCTACCGCCGCCCTCACACAAATCGAAACAGCAGCTGAAAACAATTCCTTAACAACCGAAATTCAAAAACCCTATAAATTCGTTCCGCCCACAATAGCCGAGGTTGCCCGTTACTGCTGGGAAAAAAAGTACTGGATAGACCCTATCGCCTTTGTGAACTTTTACGAAAGCAAAGGCTGGCTTGTTGGAAAAAATAAAATGAAAAAATGGAAAGCGGCGGTTGTTACCTGGCTTGGCCGCCAGACCAGAGAGCAAACAAACAAAGCATACAAAATGTTTCAAGAAAAATATCAAAAAGGGAGAGAAGCAAATGTCCGATAATTATTTTTATCAGCCAACAGTAAACAGCAAGGTGGACGAGCAGATCGCGCGGCTTGGAAAATTTTGCATCAAAAGCGGATTATCCAACGAACAGCAGGAAGAATATCAAAAAATTTTAAAAAACTTTGACGCTGATATTTTGGAAAAAGTTGTTGATGGTTATGTTTCCGATAATATTCCCTCGCGCGGCATGTTATCCATTTCCGAAATTATCAGCATGTATCACGCGGCTGATAAAAAAACCAAAACCGCGCCCGTAAAAAATTGTTTGTATTGCAAAACATTTGCCGGATATATTTTTGTTGAGCGGTGGAAAAATAATATCTTACGAAGCACATCTGTTTGCGCCTGTCCGTATTGTGAAGCCGGCAAACAAAAAAACAAACGTGAAAATGTTGCTTATTACAGCCCGAACGAAAATTATATTTTAGCTTTAACGTCCGAACTCGATTTTGCCGCAGCGCAGAACGATCGGCCAGACGGCCAGACTGAAACGCCCGCGCAGCTTGATTTTGGCGGCGAGGTAAAACAGCTTGCTGAAAATTTTAGTTTTTGAGAAAGGAGAATAAAAAAAATGGGAACGCCGAGATTGTTAAATAAACGCAAACTAGCGCAGGCAGAAAAAGATTCAAGAAGGTTTTCGGCGCGTATAGCTCAATCGGTAGAGCGGGCGGCTCATAATCGACAGGTTGCAGGTTCGATCCCTGCTACGCGCACTCGGAAAATCCGCGTCGCCGGAGAACTG